>DAIOFH010000006.1:0-50050 GCA_036745875.1 Planctomycetota bacterium
CGACATACGGAAAACCAGATGAACTCACACGTCTTTCATACCATCTCCTGTAAAAAGTGACCGTGGCTACGGTTGCCATGCCTCGCATTTTATGAATTTTCGTGATAATTTAAGTTAGCCGCATCCAGTCTCTTGCGTGATATTTCGCCAAACCACCGGCGAAAAATCACAACGCTCCTTCCAGCGCCTAACTTAAATTATCACGGAATTTCTTAAAATGCTTTAGAAAACGAACGTTGTCTTGACTGCGCTTTTGTCTTCCTGCGTCTGTAGGGCAGCCTTGAAGTCGGACAGCGGGAACTCGTGGGTAATCATCGGATCCGGATCGAAATGCCGCATGATGGCGATGGTCCGGTCGAACGAATACGGCGACCAGTTGGAACCGATGATGTGGATTTCACGCTTGTTGATATCGCCGAAGGAGACGGCGCTGAGTTTGTCCGGCGGGGCGACGCCGACGACAAGGACGGTGCCGCCGCTCTTGGTGAGGGGTATGGACGCCTCGCAGGTCTTCGGGTTGCCGGCGGCTTCGATGGTCAGATCCATGCCGTATTTGCAGATCTTCCGGACAGCGCCGTCAAGATCGTTTTTCATTGGGTTGATGACGACGTCTGCGCCGAATTTCTTCGCCAGTTCAAGGCGGCCTTCCACGGGTTCGGAAAGGATGATGTTCCCGGCCCCGCAGGCCTTGGCGATCAGCAGGCAGCAAAGCCCTATCGTGCCGCCGCCCTGGATGACCACGCTGTCGCCCGGTTGCATATTGATGAGGCTGAAGGCGTGGACGGCGATGGAAAGGGGTTCAATAAGGGACGCCGTCTTGAAGGACATGCCGTCCGGGATCTTGTAGAGGTTTTTTGCCCGGACCAGGGTGTATTCCGAAAACGCGCCGGAGTCCTTGGCCGTAATGAAGTTGAAGGCGTTTTGGCAGAATCCTTCCTGGCCGCGCTGGCAGAAGTAGCAGCCGCCGCAGGACGCGTGGGGGTGGGCGGTGACGCGGTCGCCGACCTTGTAGTCCTTGACGTTTCTGCCGACGGCGGCGATGGTGCCGGCAAATTCGTGGCCGAGAATTTTCGGGGTTTTCGCGCCGTGGGTATTGGTGCCGTGGATGATGGACATCTCGGAACCGCAGATGCCGGAATAGGCAACCTTGATCAGCGCGTCGTTGTCCCCGACCTCAGGGATGGGCCAGTCTTCGTAGCGAAGATCATTGGGGCCGTACCAAACGAGACCTTTCATCATTTCGCTCATATGTGTTCCTCCATATTGGCTTTTGAATTCTTCATTGGTATTTTCACACGTGCGTTAGTGCGTGTCGGCCAGCAAGAGACGCCTTCTGATGACCTGCTGGACATTGGCGAAAATGATGGCGAGAAGGAGAATCAGGCCGTAGACGATTTTCACCAGGAACGGGTTCACGCCGACGAGGTTCATGAGGTTGGTAATAATGCTGAGGGTCAGGATCGAACCGACAAGATCGATGATTTCGCCGTTTCCGCCCGACATGCTGGAACCGCCGAGGAAGCACGCGGCAAAGACCATCATAATGTCCCCGGCACCCATATCGGCGGTCACCGCCTGCATTCTGCCGGAACCGATCAGGCCGCCGAGAGCGGCCAGAACGCCGGCGAGGATAAATGCGGCCAGACGAATGCGCCGTGTGTTGAGGCCAGCGAGGTAGGCGGCTGTCTCAGAACTGCCGGTGGCGTAGAGATTTTTGCCAAAGACTGTTTTTGTGGTAAGCGTGTAGATGAGGATCGCGACGATGACGAAGACGATGACCGCCAGCGGCACGGCGAAAATGCGTTCGTCGCCGAGGGCGATAAAGGTATAAGGAAGATAGTACAGACCTTCCGGGATAAGATACTGGCTGACGCCTCGGAGCACGAGGAGCATGGTCAGTGTCGCGAGGAAGGAATTGATCTTGATATAGACGCTGAGGAATGCGTTTATCAACCCGCAGAGGACGCCGACCAGGAGGCAGATGATGATTGCGACGCCGGGCGTGACGATACCCGGGAGATATTTGGTCATAAGGACAGCGCCGATGATAGGGCAGATAGCATAGATGGATTCGATCGACAGGTCCGTTTCCCCGACCAGCAACACGATAAACATGCCCAGAGCCATGAACGAGAAGGGGATGTTGCCCCAGAGGACGTTCACCAGGTTGTAGCCGGTCATGAAGCCGGGAACACCAATCGCACCAATGATGAAGATGAAAAGAAAAATAACCCAAACCCCGTGGTTGGAGGCGAACAATATCAGCTTGCGCGTGAAATCGCCTTTTCTTGCAGTGTTTTCCATGCTAAATACCTTTTTAATTATGGTTGCCTTCAAACGCCTGAACCTGTTGCGTTTTGAGTAATGGTTGACCCTTCCCCGGGCGTTTTCCGGCATAGCCCAGACGAGCCGTAAACCGCGACAAGGAACGGACCATTTTTTAAAAAACGCTATTTGGCCCCCTGAATGGTTTTGTATATTTCCTCTTCCGAGAATTCTTTCCGGTCGAATATCCTGACGATATTGCCCTTGTACAAGGCGACAATGCGGTCGCAGACAGTCATCAGTTCCTGCACGCTTTCACAGGAAAGAAGGACACCGGCATCCACGGACAGCGTTTCCCTGATGTTTTTCAAAATTTCCTGTTTTGCCTCGACGTCTATGCCCTGCGTGGGCTCGTTGAGGATATAGACCCTGGGTTCAGTTCCCATGATGCGGGACAGCATCACTTTCTGCTTGTTGCCGCCGCTGAGGGAATCGATGTCGTCCTTGTCGCTGGCGATCTTGATGTTCATAAGCTTGGTGTAGCGGGTGGATTGTGATTTTGAGACTTTCTTGTTGATGAGGCCGATCCTGGAGGTATTCCTCTTATAGATGAGGAGCAGCATGTTTTCTTCGATCGACCTTCCGTGGAGAACCGTTTCCTCCTCCCTCTTCCTCGGCAGGTACGCTATCCCCTCGCGAATCGCTTCCGAGGGTGAGGACACCTTCAGGCTTTTGCCTTCCAGGGTTACCTCGCCTTCCCCATCGACAGCGCCAATGAGGTATTTGAACAACTCGTCCTTGCCGCAACCTTCGAGGCCTGCGAAGCCAAGCACTTCGTTTTTGCGCAGGCTGAACTCAAGGCCCTTGCAGGCGTTCTTTATCTTTATCCCGTCGACGTTGAGGATAACGTCGTCCGACTTGTTCAGAGTGATGGCCTCGCTTTCGTCCGCCGAGTATTCCCTGACCTCCTTGCCGACGATGAGCTTGGCGATGTCCGACTCGTTCAATTTCGCAACGTCTTCGGTGATGATCTTGTTGCCGTTGCGAAACACGGTGATGCGGTCGCAATACTGCATGATTTCTTTAAGATGATGGGATATGAAAATGATGGACTTGCCCTGGTTAACCAACTCGCCGATGAGCTTCGCGAGGTAGGTGCGTTCCTCGATGTTCAGGGAGGCGGTTATTTCATCCAGCATGAATATTTCCGCTTTGGAGACATAGATGCCGCGACCAAGCAGAATCAGTTTTTGCGTATCGACGGGAAGGTTCTGCATGATCGTATCGGGTCTGATGTTGAAACCGAGACGGCCCAGGATCTCTTCCGCCACCCCGCGCATCCTGCCCTCGTCGATGAGGCCGCTTTTTTTCTTCAGGGTGTTGCCGACAAAAATGTTTTCCGTGATCGAACGCTGGCCCAGGACAAGGGGGTTTTGCGGGACGAGGTAAAGGGATGCTTCTTCGGCCATTTGCGGGGTATAGTTCTTGGGCATCAGTTTGCCGTGGATATACACATCCCCCGTGGTCCACGATGTCGCGCCAGCCAAGATATTGACCATCGTCGACTTGCCGGCGCCGTTCTTGCCGATAACGCCATGGATT
The DNA here is from genome assembly GCA_036745875.1 of Planctomycetota bacterium. Taxonomy (GTDB): domain Bacteria; phylum Planctomycetota; class SZUA-567; order SZUA-567; family SZUA-567; genus DAIOFH01. Next base: position 3,868 of record DAIOFH010000006.1, read on the forward strand.
TCCCCTTTCCTGACGTCGAAGCTGACATTGTTCAAGGCGACAACGCCGGGATAAATTTTTGATACGTTGCGAACGTCGCACACCAGTTCGCTGCCGTTAGAGCTTGCATTCATAGTAATGGCATCCTGTTTTATGTTGCATGCTGCCCACACGATATTTCTTTGATTTTGTAAATGGGCGGGCGGTGCATTATTTTCCGAATCCCGGATCCCATGTAATGCACCACCCGCTTTTTTTGCGTCAAAACACTAAACCAAAATCCTATTCCCAGGGCCACTTGCCGTTGATTGCCTGGTAGTAGGCGTTGCCCCAGCCTTCCTTGGAGTCCGCGGGGACGTCGAGCGGAATGCAGAGGTTCTTGAAGCTGTAGACATAGCCTTCGAACTGGGGTTCCTGGCTGCCGCCGTCGACGACGACGTAGGGCTGGCGGGAGTTCTTGTCATTGGGCCAGAGGTCTTCGCCGGGCTTCGGCATGGCGTCCCAACCGTCCTGGATCCACTTCACGAGGGTGCGCATGACGAGGCGGCCCTGGGTGAGCTTGCCGTTGTCGATGAAGAAATCCAGGTCGCCGCGGCGGGATGCTTCGAATTCTTCTTCGGTGCCGTCAATGGTGGCGACGGGGATGTGCTTCGCATCGTCCTTCGGCTTGAAGAATGCGCTCTATGACGCCGGACTGACCATGAACGACTATGATCCCGAATATGTGGTGGTGGGGGAAACGCGTTCCATCAATTATGAAAAGATGGAAAAAGCCGTACACCTCATCCTGACTCGCGGCGCAAAACTCGTGGCGACCAACCCCGATCTCACGGGGCCTGCCGAGAACGGTCTCGTCCCCGCCTGCGGTTCCCTGGTCGCGCCGATCGAAAAAGCGTCCGGCACCAGCGCCTATTTTGTCGGAAAACCGAATCCCCTCATGATGCGCCATGCGCTGCAAAGGCTCGAGGCGCAGCGCGAGGAAACGGCCATCGTCGGCGACCGCATGGACACGGACATTGTCGCCGGCATCGAATCGGAGATAGAAACTGTACTGGTTTTATCCGGCGTGACCCAGCCTGACGACATCAGACATTTTGCCTATGTGCCTGGGTATGTCCTGCCGGGAGTGGGAGCCATTCCCGATTGACGATTGTCAACTGTCCACTGCCAATTGCGTTTTCGGCCACGGGTACTTGGCATGTTGCCGCACCTGGAGAACGGTGAAGAACACGATCAGCACCCCCGCCAGCAGGTACGGTATATTGATGCCGAACATGTCGGCGATCACGCCGCCGAGGAGCAGCGCAAGGATGTTGGCGATGGCGTACATCGCTTCATTGATGGCGATGTTGAAGCCGGCCTTGCTGGGGTGGACCAGGCAGTGGTAGCCGGTGTAAAAATAAAACGAACCGGAGTACAAGCCGAACAAGAACGCGCCGCCGTAAAAAACAAGTATCAACGCGAACCCGCCGATGAGCCCGAGGAAGGCAATAAGGAAACAGGCCATACCGCACACCCCGAGGAACGCCCCGGCGGCAAGGAAATACGGCCGGTACATCCAGTTCACGATCCGTCCGAGTAACAGCCCCGATATCGCCTGCGTGAAGCCCATCGTGAAGATAACCCCTCCCTGCACGTCCTCTGTGATCCCCAGCCGCACCGCGCCGGCCGGAAACAGCCCGCGCACAAGGGTAAAGGCGAAAGCTCCGCACAGTGCGGAAAGCCAGGCGATCCTGGCGAAATCGGGCCGCCTGTTTTCATGCTCCTTTTCGTCCACCGACTGCCTGACCGGCCTGCGGGACAGCGAGTATACGGTCATCCCCACGCCGAAGCAGGAAAGGATCGTAAACACGAAACACAACTGCCACCCGGCAAGAGACAAAAAGGCGGTCCGCATTAGGAAGCCGCTCCACAGCGGCCCTACCGCCATCCCCAGGCTCCAGGCGAATGTATAGATGGACACGCTCGCCGCCAGCGGCATCCTGCCGTGGGAATCCGCCGCCTTGTAAAAGACCTGATAGGGCACGAAAAAAGTGGTGTGGGTAAGCCCTATGATGAAGAGTATCAGCAGCATTGACTCGGGCGTCGTCGTCAGGAGGATGAGCGCCAGATGCCCAAGGGCCTGCGTCACGCAGCCGATGATGCAGAGACGCGCAGCGTTATGAGGACCGACGAACCGCCCAATGACAAACGTCATCAAGGCCACACCCACACCCCAGGCCACGCCAAGCGCGCCAATCAACGAATACGATGCGCCAAGCTGCGCCGCCCGCACCGGCACGACAAACAGCAACGTTCCCGCCACCATATCCATCACCGACGAAATGCCATACAGCAGCGTGCGGACGCGGGAAGTCATTTTCATGGCGCGCCTCCTTTCAATTTCAGTGTTTATAGTTTTAGCGTTTTCTGAAAAGCTTGGTCCTTCCTTTGCGCGTTTCGGTCAACCGTACCTGTGCCGAAAAACGCAATAAGGGACCTGTCATTTCCGAAAAACGCTTAAACCGTCAATCACAAATCAATCTTCTTCCACCAACCGCACCCGCCCGGACAGCCTGTTCGCCGCCAGCACGGCCAACCCCGCCAGGCAGTCCTCGTCAAGGCTGTCGCGGAGTTCCAGGGCCGGCATATGTTCTTCGGGGATGCTCTTGGCGCAGGTCTCCCGCAGCCTCGACAGCGCCTTCGCGTCCAGGGTCTCGTGGCCTATCACCAGTACGGACGGATTCACGACTGGGATAACCATCGTCACCAGCCTGGACACGTAGTCGATGGTCTGTTTTTCGGTAAGGCCCGCGAATTGGCGTTCCCTTGTCACGCCGAGGGGCATGAAGGACAGTTCGCCCGCAAAGCTGGTATGGCCCCGGTGCAGCTTGCCGTCGATGACGATCCCGGCCCCGGTGGCGTTTTTGCTGGGGACAACCATGTAGACAACGGTCGAACCGCGTTCGCGGTGCAGATAGTGGAAACCGACGGCGGCGCAGTTGGTGTCGTTTTCGACCACCACCGGCAGGGAAAACATCGCTTCAAGCGGCTCCCTGATCGCCATGTTTTCCAGTTCGTCGATATCGGAAATGCCTATATTGCCGTCACGCACCAGACCGGGAGCGGCGACGGCGACAACTTTCAGGTTCTTGTACCTGGAGCGGATATCGCCAAGGAGGCCAGTAAGCTGCGCCATGCCGAGTTGCTTGACGTCGATGGCCTTCTTTTCCACAGTGTCGCCCTTGGCGTCGACGATGGCGTAAAGGAGTATTTTCTTTCCGGCGATGGCCTTGGGGAAAATCAGCGCCGTCAGGGAAAAGCTCGCATCGTAAGCAAACAGTTTCGGGGGACGGCCGCCGGCGGGGACGCCGGTCTCCTTCACCATCGCTTCCCCCGAAGCCAGCATCGTGGAGAGGATATTGGCGCAGGTGGCGACGGAAAGCCCCGTGGCGGAGGCGAGTTCCGTTTTCGTGGCTGCGGCGACGGATTTCAGGGTCGAACGCACCAGCTCGGCATTCACCTCCCGCAGCCTGGTGAAGTTGTTGGCTATATCTCTCATGGGCACCCTTTCCTTACTTTCAATATCAATTACGATAACTATTACCTTAATTAATACCATAAGAAGATCACCTATGCAAGTTTTTTCCGTGGAAAAAAATCCCCGCGCGTATTTCTTTTTCATTTCAACTTTAGCTGAAAATTTGTATGATTGGAGAGGCTTTTGGACAAAATGTCATCCATAACCCACGGGGAATACGCGAAGAAGACAAATGCCACTACCAGTCACACGGACAATGTACCTCCAGCCAGGCTTTCTCTGCCTTCCGGCAAAGCCGACCCTCCTGTGCACCGTCGTCGCCAGCGGCGTCGCGGTGACGATGTTCGACCGCCTGAAGGGCCTCGGCAGCATGGGGCACTATTCCCACCCGCGCCGCCTCAACGGCAAATCCACCCCGATTTTCGCCGCTCCCGCGCTGGTTGAAATGATCAACATGTTCACCGCCGCCGGTTCCGAACCCGGAGACATCGAGACCTTCGTCTACGGCGGTTCGGACAATCCGGGCGTCAGGACCTTTGACCCCGGCCGCGCCATCGCCAACCTGCGCGCCGGTTTCGAAATACTGGAAAAGCTCGGCGTCAGGGTGTCGGGGTCCGACATCGGAGGCCGCTTCGCCAGGAAGCTCGTCTTTTACACCGGCACCGGCGAAAGCATGGTCGCCAAGGTCGCCGCCATCCGTTCAAGCGATTGGTACCCGGATCCGCGAGGTCTGGCCAGGCCATGAGCAAGAAAAACGACGGCAAGGCGAAATTCAACCACGGAAAAAAATCCCTCGAATTGGATCCTGTTTTCATCGATCCCGCCCTGCTGCCCAGAGACCAAACCGGCATTCTCGAGTCGATGGGAATCAAGCTCATCCCGGAACCCGAGTTCAAGGAACTCGCCCGGATCATTTACGACCACTTCGGCATCAACCTCACCCCGAACAAGCTCACACTGGTTACCGGACGCATACACCCGATCATGGTCAACCACGGCTTCAAGACCTACAGCGACTATATCGAGACCCTCAAACTGGACAAGTCGGGCGAAATGATTTCCGAGCTTGCCAACCATATCTCCACGAACCATACCGCTTTCTATCGCGAGGAGTCGCACTTCAAACTTTTGCAATCCACGGTGCTGCCGGAGATCACCGAACGCAAAAGGAAGGTCGGCGACCGCGACCTCAGGGTGTGGTGCGCCGCCTGCTCGACGGGAGAGGAAGCGTATACGCTGGAATTCTGCCTTCTCAGGCACTTTGCCAGGGAATACGACATCTGGAAAGCCGGCGTACTGGCGACGGATATTTCCGCCAGCGCACTCGCCAAGGCGAAAGCGGGCATATATCCCGCGGCGAGGATGGAATCGGTCCCCCTCGACATCCAGTACGACTATTTCACCCGCGTCGATAACGAGAATTTTGCTGTTGTACCAAAAGTGAAAAAAGAGGTAACATTTCGTCGTCTCAACCTCATGAACGAACGCTATCCTCTGAAAAAAGCGTTTGACATTATCTTCTGCCGCAATGTTATGATATACTTCGACCACAACACCAGGATACAGCTTATCGAACGGCTGTACCACTGGATCGAACCGGAAGGCTACCTGTTTATCGGGCATTCCGAGTCCGTGCCGGGTCTGGACAAAATGTTTACCTATGTTTCGCCGTCAGTGTACAAGAGCAGGAAAGGTGAGTAATGGCTGAAAAAATCCGTGTGATCATTGTTGACGACTCCGCTCTTGTTCGCGATATCCTCTCAGCCGGCCTTTCCCGCGACCCCGATATCGAAGTCGTCGGCACCGCCGCCGATCCTTTCGAGGCTGGGGAAAAAATACCGACCCTAAAGCCCGACGTCATGACCCTGGACGTGGAAATGCCCCGGATGAACGGCCTCGAGTTCCTCCGCCGCCTTATGCCGCAATATCCCCTGCCGGTCGTGATGGTCAGCGCCCTGACGGAAAAGGGAAAGCAGTTGACCATGGACGCCCTCGCCCTTGGCGCTGTGGATTTCGTCGCGAAGCCGAAAGGCGACATGGCCAGCGGCATGGACCTCCTCCTGAACGAGTTGACCATGAAGGTGAAAATCGCGGCGGGAGCGAAGCTGCTCAGGTTCAAGTCACGGCCGGGGGCCGACACCACCGTCGTCGAAAAACCCAACGTCAGGCGGGATGATATAAAAATCGAACAGGTCGAACCGTCCCCGCAGGTCGTCATCATCGGCGCATCCACCGGCGGCACCGAAGCGGTGCGGGAAATCGTGACCCGCATGCCGGCCAAGACCCCCGGCGTCGTCGTTGTCCAGCATATGCCCGGCGGCTTCACCAGGCTGTTCGCGAACCGTCTGGATTCGGAAACTGCAATGAAGGCGAAAGAAGCTGAAGACGGCGACAAGATACTCACCGGCCGCATCCTGATCGCGCCGGGCGGCAAGCAACTGCGAATCCGCCGTGATCCGGGCGGAATTTACGCCGTATCGGTCACTGACGAGGCCCCCATCAACGGCCACGCCCCCTCCGTGGACGCGGCGATGTTTTCCGCCGCCAAGGTGGTCGGCAGGGACGCAGTCGGCGTGATCCTCACCGGCATGGGCGCGGACGGCGCGGATGCCTTGAAGGCCATGCGCGACACCGGAGCCCGCTGCCTCGCCCAGGACGAGGCGACATCCGTCGTATTCGGCATGCCTGCCGAAGCGTTCAAGCGCGGCGGCGCCGAACGGCTTGTCCCCATCGGCGAAATGGCGAGGGCAATCCTCGAATGCCTCGGCTCCAAACATATTCCTGCAAAATAACCAATTGACAGTTTGCGGTTTTGACCTCTTTTACTGGAGAACAAAATGGCCAAGTCGGAACGAATCGAAAAAAATTACGCGATAGCCAAGGAAATCTATGCCGAAGCCGGGGTGGACACGGAAAAGGCCGTCCAGGAACTTGCCAAGATCAGGATCAGCCTGCATTGCTGGCAGGGCGATGACATAAAAGGTTTTGAAGTCAGGGACGGATCAGTCGTCGCCGGCAACACAGTCACCGGCAACTACCCTGGCAAGGCCCGCAACATCGACGAATTCCGCGCCGACGTGGAAAAAGTACTGTCCCTCGCCGGCGGCAACCACCGCCTCGCCCTGCACGCCATATATCTCGATTCCAAGACAAAGGTCGACCGGGCCTCGATCGCGCCCGAACATTTCCAAAGCTGGATGGACTGGGCGAAAGAGAAAAACCTCTATCTCGACATGAACCAGACCTACTTCGACCACCCGAACGCCAACGACGGACTGACCCTCACCCACCCGGACCCGGAGATCCGCAAATACTGGGTCGAACACGGCCGCGCCACCCGCCGCGTCGCCGCCGCCTTCGGCAAAGCCCAGAGCACCCCCTCGACCTGCAACCTCTGGATTCAGGACGGCCTCAAGGACGCCCCGGCGAACAGGCTTGTCTTCCGCCAACGCCTTGTCGAGGGCCTTGACGCGACCTTTGCGGAAAAACACGACCCGACCCATCTTGCGGACTCGGTGGAGCCCAAGCTGTTCGGGATCGGCACCGAATCGTTCATCCCCGGCTCCCACGAGTTCTACCTCAACTACTCACAGTCGCGGAAAGTCATGCTCACCTACGACAACGGCCATTTCCACCCGACGGAAACGATCGCCGACAAGTTCACCTCGTACTTCCTCTTCAATGAAAGGATGCTCCTGCATGTGACGCGTGGCATCCGCTGGGACTCGGACCACGTCCTGACCCTCGGCGAAGATGTGATCGAAATCGCCAAGGAACTGGTGCGCGGCAACTTCCTCGACCGCACCTTCATCGGCACCGACTTCTTCGACGCCAGCATCAACCGCATCGCGGCCTGGACCGTGGGCCTCCGGAGCATGCAGAAAGCCATGCTCCTCGCCTTCCTCGAACCGGTCAAGCGCCTGCAGGACGCCGAACTCAACTTCGATTTCACCACGCGCATGGCGCTGATGGAAGAGCAGAAGTCCCTCCCCTGGTCCGCCGTCTGGGACTACTTCTGCCACAAGCACAACGCCCCGATAGGCGAAGAATGGCTCAAGGAAGTGAAGCAATACGAAGCGAACGTCCTGTCGAAACGCAGCTGACCGGCGGAAGCACTCTTATCAAAGAACAAAGGCCTCGGCAAGACGACAGTCTGCCGAGGCTTTTTTTTCATGTTCCGAAGACTGCTCCTAAGTACGCCTTATCCCCGAGTCATACACGAAATCTCCAAAAATAAATATCACCTGTTTATTAATTCTGTTTTTATCTTGAAATAGTCATGCATATATGTTTATATTAACGCGACGAAAGCAAATATGCTTTTCCGGGGGAACCGTCGATCAAAGGGGAATAGGGGACATTCTTGGCCGTATTTCCATAGGAGCAGGTTGTGAAGATACTTTCCACATGTCGCCTTACGGCAGGGGGAATAATTAGCAATAAGTGTTTATTTAAACAAAAAATGCGATTTATCCCGCTTATAGCATTCACCATGCTGCTTTGGTACTTCCTTGCGATTCATTCGGCATATGCCGCGACCATTATTTCAAATAACATCTCCGCCAGCGGACCGGGTCAAACCGCCACTGAAACATTATCCAATGACACCACGCTCACCGGCAACGTCACAGCCGACGATAATGCCGTCGTGACTGTGAACATTCTCGACACGTCAGGAATCAGCGGCAACATCACTGCCAATCGGGACGGCCTCATCTACCTGACCGCGACAGGCAATGCCTGGGTCAGCGGCAACCTGATAATGAGCAACGGCAGCGATGCCCAGGTAACCCTGAGCGGAGACAGCGTTTTTAGCGGGATCATGGATGCAGACAGTTCTGATGGCACCAGCATAACCCTGACCATGAATGACCGGGCCGCGCTCACCGGCTTGCTCTCCGACGGCTCGCGATCGGATATCGACGTTTTCGTCAATGATTCCGCCTCTCTTTCCGGCGGCGTCGACAGTACGGCAGGCGGCAGAATGGATATCATCATGCGGGGAAATTCTTCCCTGTCGGGCGGGATGACGTCTTCTTCAGGAAGCGGTCAGCTCACCGTGTCCGCCTACGACAACGTAGCCATCAAGGATTTTCTCAATGTTTCCGGAACCGGCAATGCGTTACTGCAATTGAATGACAAAGCGACCTTTACCGGAGACTCTAATATTACCGGAACCGGCTACTTGGTCACGACGGCGGCGAACAATGCATCCATCCAAGGCAACCTCCTCGTCTCCGGCGGCAGCACGGCAGACATGACCTTTCTGGATGACGCCAAAATGGCCGGCAACGTCACCAACGACGGTAGCGGCACAACCAACATGACCCTCAGCAACCGGAGTTCCCTCACCGGCAATACTTTCTCCGGCGGCGGGAGCGAAGTCAAATACGTCCTGAACGACAACAGCTTTTTAAGGGGTTCCAGCGTCCTTAACTGGGGCACCACCGATATCTCCCTGAACGGTGCGGGAAGTCGCTGGTATGTCACCCAATCCAGCCAAACATCCGGAGGCAATGGAGCGACCGGCAACCAGTATGCCTCCGCTGTCTCGAACCTTTCCCTCGCCAACGGGGCATGGGTCTACCTGGGGGCTCAAAACTACGCAATGAACGGCCCAGCCGACAGGGTACAGCTGGACATAAACACCCTCTCGGGAAACGGGAATTTCGAACTTCGCCCCCATGTCGCCGGCATCGGTTCGACGGCGTACAACGACGGCGACCTGATCCACGTCACCAACACCGGCGGCAGCCACAGCCTTTATGTACCCAGCGCGCAATTGGGCCTTGGAGGGGTCGCGGTCAACGGGGAGGAAATACTCAAACTGGTGCACAGCATTGACGGCAAAGGGAGTTTTTCCCTGTACCAGGACAAACTGGTTGATATAGGCCACTTTTCCTACAAGCTTGTCCAGCAGAACAACCACTGGTATCTGATAGCCGCCAATGCCACGGGCGGCGGATATGTAACGATTCCCGGCGTTCCCCCCGACCCGAGCGACCCGAATCCGCCCGACCCGGATGACCCCGGCACAGCCGAGCCGCTTCCCCCGGACCTCACCAATGTCGACCCCGGATTCGGAATAGACGTCAACACAGGGGAGACCCCGATCAATAAACCGGTGGAAACGGCGGCCAACTTCATGACCGCCAACTACCTGATCACCTATATCGAGTTACAGACCCTGTTGCAGCGGATGGGCGACCTCAGGCATACCCGCCGGGGCGATGCCTGGATCAGAGGCTTTGGCGGTCGGATGAACTCCAAGCAATACAGCCAGCTTACCGAATATTCCATGAACTATTACGGAATCCAATTCGGGGCGGACAAGAACATCCAGGCCGACAGCGACATTGAAAGCTATCACGCCGGATTGTACGGCCTCTACGGAACCGAGGACGATTTCTATATCGACGCTACGGCCAAATATTCGTATATCCGGGACAAGTTCACGACCGCCAACAGCGCCGGCACGCCGGTAAGCGGGAAAGGCCACGGCAACGCCTATATCCTTGGCCTGGAAATGGGCAAACGGTTCTATTTCAGCGACAGGCGGGAAGGCATGTATATTGAGCCGCAGGTCCAGGGCATTTACACGCACCAGGAAGAAATGATCCTTAACGCCGACAACCGCCTGGAAGGAAAGATGGACAGGTACGATTCCACGCTGGTGCGGGCCGGCGGCCTGATTGGCTATAACGTAAAAAACGGGACCGTCCCACTGAACATATATGCCAAAGGTTCCTATGTGCGGGAACTGACCGCCAAGGTGGGTTCCACTACAACCAGATCCACCACAATACCTACGACTATGAAACCGGCTGGTATGAGGTGGGCCTGGGGGCGACGGCGGAAATTGCGGACCGGCACTCGCGGTATGTGGATTTGGAGTATTCGTCGGGCAAGCGTTTCAATAAGCGGCAGGTCAACTTCGGCTACCGTTATTCCTTCTAAAACAGGCCGCCATTATTCAATGGCTTGAATAATGGCGGCATAAGGTTTTTTTCCAGTTGGATCATTCAGCTCCCGCGGCATGTGAACGCAACGGTTCCAGCACGTCGAAGGGGACTTTCTGCGAGCCGATGTCGGGGGATTCGCCGGGGGCGTGGAAGTCGCTGCCGCCGGAAACAAGCAGGTTGTTGTCGCGGCAATACCGCAGAAGCTTGGCTATCGTCTCGCCGCCATGCTTCGGATGATAGCATTCCACCCCGTCCATTCCCATCGCCATGATTTCGTCGAGGTGCGGCAGCAATCCGCTTGGCCCCGGGTGTGCCAGAACCGGCACGCCGCCGAGGCTGCGGGCCAGTTCTATCCCTTCCGTCACGCTTATTTGCAGCTTGGGCATATAGACCGGCCCGTCATCGTAGAGATAGCGGCCAAACGCCTCGGAGACATTTTTGACATAACCTTTTTCCACCATGGCCCGCGCCAAGTGCGGCCTGCCGACAGCGCCGCCGTCGTACGGCAGGTCGTCGAAGGTGAGGGTCATGTTGAACTTCCTGAGCCGTTCCAGCATCTTGTCCATTCGGACGGCACGGGCGGTACGGAGTTCCTCCAGCCGCTGGCGGGCGGGAGAAACGGGGTCGACGAACAGGCTCAGGATATGCGTTTCCTTGCCTTGAAACCTGGTCGATATTTCAACGCCCGGGATGAATTCGATTCCGTTTTCGCGGCAGGCCAAGGCGTTGGCGTCGGCACCCTCAAGCGTGTCGTGGTCGGTGACCGCCATGGCGATGACATTATTGAAATTGGCGCGGGCGGCGAGCGCATCGGGCGCGAGTTTGCCGTCGGAAAAATTGCTGTGCACATGCAGGTCGATTATTTTGCTCGCCACCACAACGCGGTCTCCCGGGAGATTATCCCTGCTTTACTATTCTATCGGCAATGCCGTTGACAAACGCCCCGGAATCCTTGTCCCCGAAGCGCTTGGAAAGCTCCACCACCTCGTCGATGACCACATTGGGGGGAGTCTCCCCGATGAGCAACTCGGCGGCGGCAAGGCGGAGGGCGTTACGCTCCACCACGCCCATGCGCGCAAGGGTCCAGTTAAGGGCAGCGCCGGAAATTTTTTCGTCAATGGCTTCGCGGTTTGTGAGAGCCGCCTTGATGAGGGAAAAGGCAAACATCTCCGCCTCGTCCCGGCGCGGATCGGGGTCGTCGAAAACAAAATCGCCGTCCTTGTCGGGTTGCGCGCCCGAATTGTCCTGGACCGCCTCACGTTGCATCCGAAAGAAGTCGTGGGGGCTTTCCAGGTCGGCGAAACGCTGCAGGTCTGCCATGAATAGATATTGGAACGCCAGTCGGCGGCCTATGGATCGTGGTCGCACGGTTACTGCTCCAATGCCTTATTGAGGTTGAACATTTCAATGGCGGTCACGGCGGCGCTGAAACCGTTGTTGCCGGCCTTGGTGCCGGCGCGTTCCACCGCCTGCTCGATCGTATCCGTGGTGAGGACGCCGAAAACAACCGGCTTGGTCGTTTCGAGGCCGACATGGGCGAGGCCCTTGGACACTTCCGCCGCGACATAGTCGAAATGCGGGGTCGAGCCGCGAATCACCGCGCCGAGGCCGATGACGACGTCGACGTCGTTCCTTTTCACCAGGCTCTTGGCCACGGAAGGGATTTCAAACGCACCGGGGCACTTGGCGATGATGATATCCGCATCTTTCGCCCCGTGGCGGATGAGGGCGTCGATGGCCCCCTCGACAAGGCGATCAACAATAAAGGAATTGAAACGGCCCACAACGAGACCCGCGCGAATGCCCGTCGCGTCCAGCTTGCCTTCAAAAACTTTCGGCATTTTCTTTCTCCTGATAATAAAATCGGCCGTCATGCATGCGGAAAGCACATTCCGCACACCGGGCGGCGTCTAAAGCATTACCTAGTTTATACAATTTTTCCTGGATTTCTTCCGCAGGAAATCCCGGCGATCCTGATTTTTTACATCCCTCAGGCGTTTTTGCCCAGCTCTTCGCCACGCTTTTCCGCGGCAGCCAGGGCCTTTTCCACCAGGCCGAAGAGATCGCCTTCGCGGAATACGTCCAGGGCGGCCGCCGTCGTCCCGCCGGGGCTGGTGACCTTTTTCCGAAGATCGGCCGGATCGCCGTCCTTGAGGGCCAGCATGCTGGCAGCCCCCCGAAGGGTGTTTATCGCCAGAATATGGGAGACACCGGCCGGCAAGCCGAGGCTTTTTCCCGCCGCGATCAGGGCTTCGGCAAAATAGAACACATAGGCGGGACCGCTTCCCGACAGTGCGGTAACTGCGTCCATGTCGCTTTCGTCGACTTCTATGGCTCTCCCTGCCGCTTCGAAAAGCGCCAGGACCCGCTGCATGTCGGATCCTCCCGCGCCGACGCCCTTCGCCACCGCAGCCATGCCCATGCCGACGAGGAGCGGGGTGTTCGGCATCACCCGGATAATCCGCATCCCTCCAGGCAAGAGCCCGGCGATGGTGCTTGATTTGACGCCCGCCATAATACTGATGATCAGCGTTCCCGGCTTCACCCGGTCGCGGATATCGCCAAGGACGTCCCGCACCATCTGCGGCTTCACCGACAGCAGCAGGACTTCCATTCCGGCGGCGGCCGCCGGGTTGTCTGCCACCTGGCAGCCGATGGACTGGAACACCAGGCGGCGTTCTGGATTCGGGTCGCACGCCAGAATTTTTCCCGGTGCAATCAGCTCGGTGCCAACGACTCCACGGATCAATGCTTCGGCCATATTGCCGGCGCCAATCACTCCCAAGCGCTTGTCTTCCCATAACAGGGCCGGATCGTCCATCAAAGCGCACCTTTCAGAAAAAACGGGTAAAACAACTACACGAATAAAGCCGTGCCTATGCGGACCAGCGTCGCACCCTCCTCGATGGCGACCTCGAAATCGCCGGTCATGCCCATGGACAAATGCGGCAACTCGATATTGAAACGCGATCGGCAGCTGTCCCGCAATTCCCGAAGGCGGCGAAAATGCGGCCGCGCATCCTCCGGGTCGTCACTGTACGGAGCCATGGTCATCAAACCGCGTAACCTGAGTTTTTCCGTAGTCAAAACTTTTTTGACCAGCTCGTCCGCGAGATCGGCATGGGCGCCGTATTTGCTTTCCTCCCCTGAAACGTTCACCTCGATAAGGATATCCAGCGTCTTGCCCGACTTGGCGCATTCCCGTTCCAGGACGTCTATCAGCTTTTCGGATTCGACGGAATGTACACAGGCAAAACCACCTTCCACCGCCTGCCCAGCCTTGTTCCGCTGCAGATGCCCGATCATGTGCCAAACGGCACCGCTTTCGCCAAGCGCCTGCATCTGCGCCGTACCGTCCGGCACTCGGTTCTCGCCAAAATCGCGGACGCCCAGGTCATAGAGTTCACGCACTTCGGCGGGACCGACAGTCTTGGTGACCGCGATCAATTTCACCTCTCCAGGATCGCGGCCGGCGCGTTTGCTTGCCGCGGCCATGCGTTCCCGGACTTTTCCCAGATTTCCCGCGATCACGGACACTGTTTTACCCCCGTTCCTCAACTGATGTCCAGCATGCGCTGGATCGGCAGCAACGCGCGCCTGGACGTCTCGGGATCGACCGTCACTTCCGTCTCCATGTCTTCGAGCGCCCAGATCATTTTTTCGATAGTGTTCAATTTCATATTTGGGCAGTCGGCGATTTCCGCGAGCGGATGGAAGATCTTCCCGGGGTTTTCCTTGCGCAACGGGTGCAGGATGCCGATTTCGGTGGCGATGATGAACTCGTCGTTTTCCGATTCCTTGCAATATTTCAGTATTCCCGTCGTGCTGGCGACATAGTCGGCTTTTTCCAGCAGGCTGGGCCGGCATTCGGGGTGGGCGACGAGGAGAGCATTCGGATATTTGGCCCGGGCGGCGTCGGCCATTTCGGGAAGCATCCGCTCGTGGGTGGGGCAAAAGCCGTTCCACAGGTCCATCTTGCGGTCCAACTGCGTCATGACGTAGTGGCCGAGGTTGCGGTCCGGCACGAAAAGGATATCGCGGTCGGCCGGGATGGATTTAACGACGTTGACGGCATTGGCGCTGGTGCAGCAGATGTCGGAGATCGCCTTGACCGCGGCCGAGGAATTCACGTACGTGACGACGCAGACATAGGGGTTTTCGGACCTGTATTCCTTTAATTGGCGGGGCATGACCATATTGGCCATCGGGCAGCCGGCGTTGACGTCAGGCACCAACACCTTTTTTCCCGGCGACAAAATGGCCGCTGTTTCAGCCATAAAGTGCACGCCGCAGAAAAGGATGACATCCGCGTCCGTGTTCGCGGCCAAGCGGGCAAGGCCAAGGCTGTCCCCGACATAATCCGCCGCGTCCTGCACTTCGGGACGTTGGTAGTTGTGGGCGAGAATCACCGCATTACGCTTTTTCTTGATTTCCTGGAGTCTTTCCAACATGCCATTATTCGACATATCCTATCCTTCCTGCGTGTCGGGGCTCATTTCCCGAAAAGCTGCGTTTATATGACCGCTACTTACGGCCGGACCTATAATTCTATATATGCAAAGGGGTTCCGTCAACCGATAACGACGGTCTCCTCCGGTTCGCCATCACGGAACTCCAGGAAACGGCCCCTTGGGAGGGTGATGATGAAACGGGCTCCGCGCTCGGCCATCTGTTCCACCCGAATATTGCCGCGATGCTCTTCCACCGTGCGCTTGACGATTCCGAGCCCGAGGCCATTGCCCTTGGATTTGGTGGTGTAGAACAGGTCGAATATTTTATCCTCGTCCCCCAGCTCCACCCCTTCCCCGTTGTCCTGGATGATCAACTCGATGCCGTCCTCTTCTTCCGCTGTCGCGATGCCGATGCGACCCTCGAAGTCCTCCGCTTTCTGGTCGCGCAGCTCTTCGATGCTTTCCTTGGAGTTTTTCAAAAGGTTCAGGACCACATGGGTAAACTGGTTCTTGTCCAGCACCACCGGGTACATGTCAGTCGCCAGGTTCGACTCGATGACAATGCCCGCTTCGTCCATCTCCGGCCGGACGAACTCGATAATTTCACGAAGAAACATATTGAGGTCGGTGGGAACGGGATCGATCTTCGGGGGACGGGCGAAGGTAAGGAAGGCGTCAAGCATCCGGGCAAGCGATTTCACTTCGTTGTACACCCTGCGGCAGCGCTTGTCGAAGCGCGGGCGCAGATCCGGCGGCAGCCGCTCCGCATCCTCCACCAGCATTTCCACCGTAAGGAGGATGGCGTGCAAGGGGGTTTTGATCTCGTGCACCAGCCCCGCGGCCAACACGCCGACATAGGCGAGCCGTTCTTCGCGGGCTTTTTCGTCTTCTTCATCTGGACGCCTGCGCTTGGACATGGGATTCCCCGTTTTACAAAACTGCATTTGCCGGCATTATAACCGGCAAATGCAGAATACAAAAGTAATGAATGGTTACCACCTATTCATTTATTTTTTCAGTTTTTCATTCAGTATTTCCATCACTTCAGACGGATTGGCGGCTATTTCGTACAGCTTCAGGTCGTCGGTGCTTATCAATTTCTGCGCCAGCAACTCGTCCTCGATCCATTCCAGCATCCCTCCCCAGAATTTGCGGCCGACCAGGATAATCGGCATCGGCGGAATTTTCAGGGTCTGGACCAGGGTAAGGTGCTCGAACAGCTCGTCCATGGTTCCGAATCCTCCGGGAAAAGCAATGATTGCCCGGGAATATTTGGAAAACATGACCTTGCGGCAGAAAAAATACCTGAACGACAACAGCTTGCTGATGAACGGGTTCGGCTTCTGCTCGAACGGCAGGTCGATGTTAAGGCCGACCGAGACGCCGTTGGCTTCCCTGGCTCCCCTGTTTGCCGCTTCCATGATGCCGGGGCCGCCGCCGGTAATGACGGTATAGCCTTCCATCGCCAGGTCGCGGCCAAGGTTGACGGCCATTTTGTAGTACTTGTCCTCCGGCGGGGTGCGGGCCGAGCCGAAGACGCTGACGCCGTTGTCAATTTTAGCCATGGATTCGAAGCCGTCGACAAATTCCGCCATGATGCGGAAAATGCGCCACGGATCGAGATTGCGAAAATCATCCAGTTCGTATTTGTTGGAGTTGTCCATAGTACAGAGTATCCCCCCGCTTTTTACGTCATTTCAATGCGTTCCACAATCCGGATCACTAGAAGTCGACCAGCGACGCGTTGCTCTTGCGCTGTTCTTCCACCTTGTCCAAATCGGTGCGGTAATCGGAAAGGTTCTCGTCGGTCAGGTCTTCGCCGGAAGGCAGTGCACGCCTGTCGCCGTCGCTCTCGATTTCTGCTGGGGCCGCCGGATCCTCGGGAAGGGTGTAATCTTCGGGCAGACGTTCCTTGCCCTTGTCGTCCCACCAGAATCTGGGACCGCCGACCTCCCTGCCGCAACCTGCCAGCGTAGCAGCGCTCAAAACGACCAACATCAACAAGACAACAATTTTACGCATAAGTAAAAGCTCCAGTAGGCGATTCCAAAATATTCCTATTTTTTAATGCTACCCGTCCCGCCCCCGGGAGTCAAGATTGGCTCTACTCCCTCCACCGTCATGGTGTTGGACTGGAATGTCGCCACCAATTTCCCTTCGTCGTTGACGACGTCCACTGACACAAACGACGCCCTGCGTCCGGCTTTCAACACTTTTCCTTCGGCTGTCAGCACGCCCTGGCCCCAGACGCCGCGAAGGTAGGAAATACTGGCCGTCACAGCGGTATTGGGAATCCCGGCCATATTCGAAGCCAGGGCGGACGTGTAGTCCGCCAGGGTGAAAATCACCCCGCCCTGGATGCGTCCGTGGCCATTCAGGTGCTTTTCAGCCAGTTGCAGGCGGGTTTTGGCGAAGCCAGGCCGGGCTTCGACAACTTCAATGCCTGTCAGGGCGGCATACCTGTCGTCGCCCATCAATTCCCGCCACTTACTATTATCGGCCATTTCTTCTTCTCCATGCAATGATTATACTCAAAACGACGCCTGCGGCGGCAATAATCCCGGCCGCAAGGAAGGCCTTGGGGTATTCCGCCGGACCGCCGTTACGGTAGTGCGCCACAACCTGCGGTGCGAGGATGGCGACTACGGAGAAGGAACTGAACAGGACCGCCAGGTTCATGGCGGCATTTTTGATGCCAAAACAATCGGCCGACAAACTCGGGAATGTCCCCAGCACCCCGCCGTAGCACAATCCCGCCGCCATGATGCAGGGGAGGAAAAAGCCGGGCGCGCTCACATGACCATACAGAACCAGCATCGCGCCCGCGGTGATGGCGAATGCCGCCCCAAGCATGAAAACCCTGCCAAGTCGGTCGGACAAAAAGCCCCACAATACACGGCCAATGGCATTGGACAACGCGAAAGCCATCACGGCGATGGTCGAACTCTCGCGTGTATAACCAGCCAGTTCCACCGCGATCGGCGCGGCAAGCCCGCTAACCAGAACCCCTGCGAACGCACCGGCGATGTAGGCGAAATACATGAGCCAGAACAGGGAGCGCCGAATAATCTGCGTCCAGTTCAAATCCGCCGCCGCCGGCTTTGCCGCCACACCGCGGGAGGCGTCAGGCGTTGGCGGCGTCCAGCCCTCGGGCACATATCCTGCCGGGGGATTCTGGACGTATAACGCGGCAAGACCCATGGCGACCAAAGAGGCAATGCCGAGGATCTTGAACATGTTCATAACCCCGTACGCCTCTGTAAAACGGGCAGCAAGGGGAGCAAGCACGATAGGTCCGACACCGACCGCGCCGACGGCAAGACCGGAAGCAAAGCCGCGCTTTTCGGGAAACCAGCGGACCATGGTGCCGATGACCGTTCCATAAGCGGAGCCGCTTCCGATGGAAGTCATTACGCCGAGAGTAATGGCGATCCAGGCGACGGAATTGCCGAATCCGGCGAGGAACAGGCCGCCGCCGAAAAGCACTGCGCCGATAGCCACGGTAAGGCGGGTTTTTCCATAATCGGCGAGCTTGCCGGAAAGAATCATCCCCACCGGCAGAAAAGCGAGGCACATGGCAAAGATCAAGCCCCATTCCCGCGACCATTCTTCGCGCGGGCGGTTCAGGGCTTCCCCCAGGGGAAGCATAAACACGCTGGAAGTATACGCCATCCCCTGACAGAGATTGGCGACCAAACCGACAAGAAGAATCAGCCAACGTTTTTTGTCCAGGGACATGGCAACCACCTTTCCGCTTCGAAACAAAATTTATTCCGGCTAACCCGGCATTATTCAAGGGGGTTACAAAGTACCTGATAACGCTGGCGAACGCAAGACGAATTGACGATTATTCAATAATCTCAAGAAGGATTGCCGCTTGCGCCGATACGGCCATCCCCTCCCCAACAGGCCCGAGGCCTTCCGCGCTCTTGGCCTTGACATTTATCCGCCGGGGGTCGGCTGCGAGATGTTTCGCTATGTTGTCGCGGATAGGCATTTTCCAGTCGGCGAGCCTGGGCTTTTCCAGGTCTATCGTGACGTCCGCGTTGACGACCCGCATTCCCTTTACCGACAATAAGGCCATAACCTCCTCGACAAACCGGAAAGACGCCTCGTTTTTCCTAACCTTCGACGCGGGATACATTTCGCCGATGTCCCCTAGCCCGGCCGCTCCCAGCAGGGCGTCGGTCAAGGCATGAAAAACGACATCGCCGTCGGAGTGTGCCTCCGCCATTTTTTCCGCCGGGACCTTTACCCCCCCCAGCCAGATACCCTCACCCGGAACCAGACGGTGCAAATCCGTGCCATATCCTATTCTGAATGCCATTGTTTTCCCCGCCTCTTCTACAGGATACCCTCACAGGTTAGTATACCGCGCACATTATTTCATTATCCTTCCACCCCTGATATTTGGCAAGGCATTGACAAGGGGCTTGATTCAGACAAGAATAATAGGTTTGAGATACGAAAGCTGATTTACCGTCGGCTTATATTCATGGTGGCCGGCAAAAACGTTTTTTGCCGACCCCTTATGTAAAAAGGAAGGTATTGCTATGGAATTTTGCGAAATACCGGAAGCTCTCGAAGAGCTTAGGGCCGGGCGCATGATTGTTCTTGTCGACGACGAAAACCGTGAGAACGAAGGCGATTTCGTCATGGCCGGCGAACTGACCCGCGCCGAAGACATAAACTTCATGGCGACGTACGGGAAAGGCTGGATCTGCCTGACCCTGGACGACGAGGCCTGCCAACGCCTCGAACTACCGCAAATGGTCCAGCACAACAGCGCCCAATTCGGGACAGCCTTCACCATCACCATCGAATCCCGCGAAGGCGTCACCACCGGTATCAGCGCCGCCGACCGGGCCCATACCATCAGAGTCGCCTCGCGCGCCGATTCGACCGCCGCCGACCTGGTCCGTCCCGGCCATGTCCAACCGATCCGGGCGAAGCCGGGCGGGGTCCTCGTCCGCACAGGACAAACCGAAGGCTCCATCGACCTGCTGCGCCTT
The DNA here is from genome assembly GCA_036745875.1 of Planctomycetota bacterium. GTDB lineage: Bacteria > Planctomycetota > SZUA-567 > SZUA-567 > SZUA-567 > DAIOFH01. The sequence goes on from DAIOFH010000006.1 coordinate 23,792, forward strand.
GCCGGACTCCGTCCCGCCGGCGTCATCTGCGAAATCATGAACGACGACGGCAGCATGGCCCGCTTGCCGCAGCTGGAGGAATTCTGCCAAAAGCACAACCTCAAGCTGACATCCGTCGCCAAAATCATCGAATACCGCCGCCGCAACGAAAAACTGGTCAAACCCATCGCCACCGTCGACATGCCCACTGATTTCGGCCGGTTCAAGCTGTATGACTACCGTTCCGATGTTCTTGACGAATCCCACCTGGCGCTTGTCCTCGGCGACGACCTCTATCCTGGCGCGCCAACGAGCGACAGACCGGTTTTGACGCGCGTGCACTCCGAATGCCTGACCGGCGACGTGTTCCATTCGCATCGCTGCGACTGCGGCGAACAGCTGCAGGCCGCCATGAAGATGGTCCAGGAAGAAGGGCGCGGCATTGTCCTGTACATGCGCCAGGAAGGACGCGGCATTGGCCTTGACAACAAGCTGCGCGCCTATGAGTTGCAGGAAAAGGGCATGGACACGGTCGAGGCCAATGTGGAACTCGGTTTTGCCGCAGACCTCCGGGACTACGGGGTCGGCGCGCAGATGCTTGCCGATCTGGGCGCTTGCCAGCTCCGCCTCATGACCAATAATCCGAAAAAAATCGCCGGGCTTTCCGGCTATGGCCTGGAAGTGGTCGAGCGCGTCCCGATCGCCATTCAGGCGCACCTGGAAAACAAGAGCTATCTCAATGCTAAACGCTCGAAAATGGGCCATATTCTTCCCGAGGAACTTACCAACAAAACCCAGTCCGGAAGGTTCTAACAGGCACATGCCCGACGGCGGTAAGAAACGTATCTCCCCAGACGCCAGGCTGTCCATCTCCCAGGCGGCGGACATGCTTGGCGTGTCGGGGCATACCGTAAGGAACTGGATCAAGGCGGGCCTTGTGCCCGCCACCTGGGCGAAGAACCGATTCGTTCTTCGCCTGGCAGACATAAAGAAGGTCAACAAAAAGCTTGAACGCGGCGGACCAAACACGAAAAAACGGTCCCGAGCCAACAAAACGGCCGACCATACCCATAAAATCCCACAGGAACATCTTACCCGCACGTCGGAAGCGGATCTGATCGAGTCGATCCGCACCTCGGCGACGAATACGAAGCTGACCCATATCCAGGCGATTTTCGCGACGAGCCTCAACTTGCTCATTCAGTCCGGACTGATCCGCCGCGAAGAGGCGATACGCCTGACTCGAAAAAATGCTTTTCGCATCGACAACTTTTTTCTCAAGGAGGAACTGTGCGATTTTCGCTCCACCTTTCCCTCGGGAAAGGAGGATGCCATCATCTCCCTCCTCGACCTCCCTCTTCCCCAATCAGAAGATTGTCTCGGTCTTCTGCACCAGTCCTTCACCCGATCCGGCAATCGCGCCCAGAGCGGCATGTTCTATACTCCCATGCATGTGGTCAATTCCATTGCCAAAGACCTTGCGCCAAGGGTGAAAGCCGGGGTCGGGGTTCTCGATCCCTGCTGCGGATCGGGGCAGTTCCTGGTCGCATTCGCCCGGCATGGCGTTTTCCCCGGGGATTTGTTCGGCCTCGATATCGACCCGATCGCGGTGCGCATCGCCAGGCTGAATTTCTTCCTCGCTTTTCCCGGCCTGAAATTGCGCCCAAACATCCTGCAGCGCGACTCCCTGCTTCCTTCAGTGGACGAATCGATAAAGACGCTGGGTCGGTTCTCCATCATCGCCACCAATCCACCATGGGGTGCCCGGCCAAACCGCGCGATCAGGGCAAAGCTGGGAAAAGAATATCCGGAGATCACTTCAGGCGAATACTTCTCCTATTTTATCAGGCGCGCCCTTGATCACCTCACTCCCGACGGCGCCGGATCTTTTATCCTGCCCGAATCGGTCCTCAACATTGCCCGGCACAAGGATATACGGCGCGTTCTTCTTGAGACAACTTTCATCGAAAAGGTAAAGCCGCTCAAGAGAATATTTAACGATGTTTTTACCGGGGCGGTACGCATAGATTTTTCCGTCTGCGACGAACCTCCGGGCAACAAGCAACGAGCCAAAGGCTTCGCCGTGCAGAAGGACTGGCTGGCCAATCCTGGATTTATCTTTTCGATCAACTCCAACAGCCAGGACAACCGCATTATCGACAAGATTTTCGCACAGGACCACCACACACTGGCGGAAAAGGCGGAGTGGGCCTTGGGCATCGTTACCGGCGACAACAAACGCTTCCTTTCCGACAAACCGGGGAGCGGTCTTGAACCTGTCTACCGCGGCCGCAATATCCGTCCGTTCATCTTCACCGCACCTCAAACCTACATCCGTTTCAGCCCCGATATAATGCAGCAGTCCGCACCGGAAAAATTGTACCGCACCAAGGGAAAACTTATTTATCGTTTTATTTCACGGCGTTTGGTGTTTGCCTACGACAACTGCGGACGACTGACACTCAACAGCGCCAATCTGGTGATACCTGGGATAGAGGGGTATCCCATGCCCGCCATAGCCGCATTGTTCAACTCAGCGCCATATCAATTTATCCACGAGAAATTATTCTTCAGCCTCAAGGTCCTGCGCGCCAACCTGGAGCGGCTGCCGCTCCCGACATGGCTTCCGGGGCAACTGGATAGGTTGTCGGCGATGGCCGAGGACATCGCGGAGGGAGTTCTGCCTCTCAGCGCCTTGGACGAAATGGTTATGGATTCCTTCATGCTCACTCTGGATGAAAAAAAACGGATACGTGAATGTGTTTACGCGTGATATTTCGTGAAATGCAGTAGAATCGTCACAGCCATTTACCTATAATGTATGGCTGGCCCAAATCTAAGGATAATCATGACCAGTCGCAAATCCACAATCAAACGGAAAACCGCCGAAACGGATATTGCCATGACCCTCAACCTCGACGGCAAAGGCAAGGCATCCATTACCACCGGAGTCGGCTTTTTCGATCATATGCTGACCCTTTTTGCCAAACACGGCCTTTTCGACCTGTCTATCGAAGCGACCGGCGATATTCATGTCGACGCCCATCACACGGTCGAAGACATCGGCATCTGCATTGGACAGGCGATGGTGGAAGCGCTGGGCGACAAAAAAGGCATCAACCGGTTCGGTTTTTTCTATCTGCCGATGGAAGAAGCGCTGGCCCAAATTTCACTTGATTTCTCCGGCAGGCCGTGGCTTGAATGGCGGGCAAAGTTGCCGGGGGAAAAATGCGGCGATTTCGACACCGGCCTCGGCCGCGAGTTCGCACGCGCCCTTGTGGCCAGCGCCGGCTTGACCCTGCATGTCGACCTCTTGGCGGGTGAAGACGCCCACCATTGCCTGGAAGCGATATTCAAGGGCCTTGGCCGTTCGCTGAAAACAGCGGTCAGCCACGATCCGCGCGGCAGGGGCGGGCTAAACCTCATGGGCAAAATGTAAAAACCGAACGGTAACGGTTCATTCATACGAAAGAACAACCTTTCCTATCGACAAACAATCAGGCAATTCATACAATACATTACAATTAGCGTTGTATTCCTGTTCATCCCTCCGGGAGAGAGGAGGGATTTTCAACGTTAAGGACAGATAAACCTAGAGCTTTATATGATTCACCCATGTAGCGTATACATTTGATATCGCGCCGGGTTGGCGCGTTAGGCAGGAGCTATATATTATGTTGGAAAAATTCACCGATCGCGCGCGCAAGGTCATAAACCTGGCGCGGCAAGAGGCTGAACGTCTGGGTCACGAATTCATCGGTACCGAGCATATCCTCCTCGGGCTGGTCAAGGAAGGATCCGGAGTCGCGGCCAATGTTCTGGAAAACCTTGCGGTTGACCTGGAAAAAGTCAGGGTCGAAATCGAGCGCTACGTTTCCACCCCCGGCGAACCAGTCATCTCCTCCTCCAGCCTCCCCTTCACCCCCAAGGCTAAGCGTGTCCTTGAGTTGGCGATGGAAGAGGCCAGGAATCTCGAACACAATTACATCGGCACCGAACACCTCCTTCTCGGCGTGCTCCGCGAGCAGGACGGCATGGCCGCCCAGGTCCTTTTGAAGCTGGGCGTCAAGCTCGAGGACGTTCGCGCCGAACTGATGGAGCTCCTTGGAGCGGACGTGGCGCAGGACGTGCAAACGCCCCCCGGAGAAATTCCGCAGCAGGCGGCCGACAACGCCACGCCTGCCCTGGATTCCTTTGGTCGCGACTTGACCCAGCTTGCCCGCGAAGGCAGCCTCGATCCGGTCATCGGCCGCTCGAAGGAAATTCAGCGAGTCCTCCAGATCCTTTCCCGCAGGACCAAGAACAACCCGGTCCTCCTCGGCGAAGCCGGTGTCGGTAAAACCGCCATCGTCGAAGGCCTGGCCCAGGACATCGTATCCGGAAACGTCCCCGAGATCCTTCTTTCCAAGAGAATCGTCGTCCTTGACCTTGCCATGATGGTCGCGGGCACGAAATATCGCGGGCAGTTCGAGGAACGCATCAAGGCGGTCATGAACGAGGTCCGCCGCGCCAAGAACATCATCCTTTTCATAGACGAACTGCACACCCTCGTCGGCGCAGGCGGGGCGGAAGGTTCCATCGACGCCTCGAACGTCCTCAAGCCCGCCCTCGCCCGTGGCGAAGTCCAGTGCGTAGGTGCGACCACCCTGGACGAATACCGCAAATATGTGGAAAAGGACACGGCTCTTGAACGCCGCTTCCAGTCCATCATCGTCAATCCGCCTTCGGCGCAAGAAGCAGTCGCCATCCTGCACGGCCTCAGGGACAGGTACGAGGCCCACCACCGCGTCCGCATCACAGACGAGGCGATTGAAGAGGCGGTCAAACTTTCCGAACGCTATATTTCCGGCCGTTTCCTCCCTGACAAGGCCATCGACGTCATCGACGAAGCCGGTTCCCGTGTCCGCCTGTCCTCCATGACCCGCCCGCCGGACCTGAAGGACAAGGAAAAGGAAATCGAGACGCTCGACCGCGAAAAGAAGGAAGCCGTCAATTCGCAGGATTTCGAACGCGCCGCTCGTTTGCGCGACCAGGCCGACGGCCTGAAGAAAGAGATCAAGGAAATCAAGGAAGCCTGGAAGGAACGCACCTCCCAGACTCGTGGCGTGGTCGGCATCGAAGCGGTGACGGAAGTCGTCTCGTCCATCACCGGCATTCCGCTCGCGCGTCTCGAGTCGAAAGAGCAGGAGCGCCTTCTCAAAATCGAGGAAGAACTGCACAAACGCGTCATCAGCCAGGACGATGCCATTTCCGCCATCGCCCGCGCCGTCAGGCGCAGCCGCGCCGGCCTCAAGGACCCGCGTCGCCCCATGGGCACGTTCCTGTTCCTTGGCCCAACCGGCGTCGGCAAGACCCTGCTTGCCCGCGCGCTTGCCGAGTTCATGTTTGGCGAGGAAGACGCCCTTATCCAGATCGACATGTCCGAGTACATGGAAAAACACGCTGTCAGCCGTCTCGTCGGCGCGCCTCCGGGATATGTCGGCTATGAGGAAGGCGGTCAGCTGACGGAAAAAGTCCGCCGCCGCCCCTACTCGGTGCTGCTCCTGGACGAACTGGAAAAAGCGCACCACGACATCTTCAACATCCTTCTCCAGATTATGGAAGAGGGCAAGATCACGGACTCATACGGCCGCAAGGTCGACTTCCGGAACACCATCCTGATCATGACGTCCAATGTCGGCGCTGACCTGATCAAGAAACAGGGCACCCTCGGCTTTACCAAGCAGACTGAGGACAGCGATTACGACCGCTTGAAAAAGCGCCTCGGCGACGCGGTCGAACGCGAATTCCGTCCGGAGTTCATCAACCGTCTTGACGAGTTCATCGTCTTCAACTACCTGAACCGCGAAGACATGAACCAGATCATCGACATCGAGATATCCGGCCTCAAGAAACGCCTGGCTGAACAGTACATCGACCTGGAGCTTGCCGATGACGCGAGGAATTTCCTCATCGACAAAGGCTATAACCCCGACTTCGGCGCGCGCCCCCTGCGCCGCACGATCAGCCGCGAACTTGAAGACCCGATTGCGGAAGAAATCCTCAGGGGAGCTTTCAAGGGCGGCACCAAGCTGATCATCACCATGAAGGACGACCATATCTACTTTGATTCGGTCGAAGATCCGTCGCTGGTGCCGACACGTTCCGACGCCGAACTCGAAGCGTCGAGCGCCAAGGAAGAAAAAATGGTCGAAGCGGCCGAAATCAGCGAAATGGAGTAAACTCATACTTGTAATTTTACAACTAAACGAGTTTAATAGGTTTAATCCCGCTTTGCCGACCAGTCCTGGTCGGCAAAGCAATTTGATAAAGCAGCATTCAACCACAGGAAAAACCGATGACCTCAGCATTGCCTCCGGCAACGGACTTTATCCGCGAATTCATTAACGAAGACCTGAAGAGCGGCCGATACAAAACTGTGCACACCCGCTTCCCCCCCGAACCCAACGGCTACCTCCACATCGGCCACTGCAAGGCGGTGCTGACCAATTACGGCCTTGCAGAATCCTACTCCGGAAAATTCAATCTCCGCTTCGACGACACCAACCCGGCCAAGGAAGACACCGAATTCGTCGACGGCATCATGGCCGATCTGAAATGGCTCGGAGTCGACTGGGAAGACAGGCTTTTCTACGCTTCGGATTATTTTGAAAAACTCTACGAATTTGCGGAAATGCTCATCAACGAAGGCAAGGCCTATGTCGACAGCCTGACCTCGGAGGAAATCAGGGAATACCGCGGAACCGGCGGCGGCGCAAAAGCGAAGGGCGAAACGCCTCCCGGCAAAAATTCCCCGTACCGCGACCGGCCTGTCGCTGAAAACCTCGAACTGTTCCGCCGCATGCGTGCCGGCGATTTCGAAGACGGCAAGCATGTCCTCCGCGCCAAGATCGACATGGCGCACCCGAACCTCAACATGCGCGACCCTGTCATTTACCGCATTTCCCACGCGCACCACCACCGCACCGGCAACAAATGGTGCATCTACCCGATGTACGACTATGCCCATCCGCTCTCGGATGCGCTTGAAGAAATTACCCATTCCTGCTGTTCGCTGGAATTCGAAAACCATCGCCCACTATACGACTGGTGCATCGCCAACCTGCCGGTGTTCCCTTCCAGGCAGATCGAGTTCGCCAGGCTCAACCTCACGAACACCATCCTTTCCAAACGCTGGCTGATGCAGCTCGTCGCTGAAAAACGCGTCTCCGGCTGGAACGACCCGCGCATGCCCACCCTTGTCGGCATGCGACGCAGGGGTTACACGCCTGCCGCGATACGTGATTTCTGCCATAGGATCGGGATTGCCAAAACCAATTCCCGCGTCGACATCCAGCTCCTTGAGGCGTGCCTCAGGGAAGACCTGAACAAACGGGCGCTTCGCGCCATGGCGGTGCTGCGTCCACTCAAGGTCGTGATTGAAAATTATCCCGACGGGCAGGTCGAATACCTCGACGCCGTCAACAACCCCGAGGACGAAGCGTCAGGCACCCGCAAAGTGCCGTTCTCCAAGGAAATCTATATCGAACGCGAAGATTTCATGGAAGATCCTCCGAAGAAATTCTTCCGTCTCGCCCCTGGCCGCGAGGTCAGGTTGCGCTACGCCTATCTCATCACCTGCAAAGAAGTAATCAAGGATGCGAACGGTGAAATTACCGAACTGCGTTGCATCTATGATCCGGAAACGCGCGGCGGCGACGCCCCCGACGGCAGAAAGGTGAAAGCCACCCTGCACTGGGTCTCCGCCTCCGAAGGAAAAACCGCCGAAGTCAGGCTATACGACCGCCTTTTCCTGATGGACGACCCATCGGACGCTCCGGAAGGCCAGTCGTGGCTTGACAACATCAACCCTGACAGCATCGAGATTATCGCCGACGCGATCATAGAACCAAGCCTGGCGGAAGCGGGACATGAAGCCATCTTCCAGTTCGAGCGCCTGGGGTATTTCATCACCGACCCCGACTCGACAACCGACAAGCGGGTGTTCAACAGAAGCGTCACCTTGAAGGACTCATACGCAAAGGCGAAATAATGAGCGTGTCGTTGGGCGAAGACAAAGGTAATCAGCCAGGACTGTACCAGGGCTACCTGGAAATCAGTTCCATGCCGCTTACCTGTTTTTTCTTCACGCTCCCACTGTTCATCGTCTACCATGGCGGCCTGTGGTGGCTGAACAACTTTTCGGACCTGCGCTGGGCGAACGCGGCGGACATCGCCATCGCCGACGCCCTCGGCAAACTCGGCATGGCGGGACCGCTCCTGTCGTTTATCTTTGTCGTCATGGTCTTTTTGCTGATGCAGTCGTTTTCCAAAAAAACATGGCAGCGGCCATCCTTCACCACCTGGTTTGTCATGATCCTGGAAAGCTTTGTTTTTGCCCTTCCGGTATTCATGCTTTCGCGGCTTGTCGTGTCGTTTCTGGACACCGTCTCCTTTTCCGCCCTCTACGGCGAGGACGCGATATCCTGGCAGGCAAACCTGATCCTGAGCTGCGGCGCGGGAGTCTATGAGGAATTCCTCTTCCGCCTGATCCTGATGGGCATAATCATCATCTTTCTGGACAAAATCCTCAGAATCAAGAGCGGCTGGAAATATATTATCGCAGCCGTTCTCCAGGCGCTGGTGTTTGCCGCGTCCCACCACCTCCCGAGCGGGCCCGAAGCCATATTGAGCATCGAAGACTTTCAGATGTACCTACCGGCGTTTTCATTCAGGACCGTGGCCGGGATCTATTTCGCCTTTCTTTATATCGAACGCGGCTTCGGCATTGCCGCGGGCAGCCATGCCCTGTACGACCTCCTGGTGGTTGCCCTGGACATGTGGATGACGGCGGGAACGGAAGTATAGGAAGTTGTTTACATAATGGATCGAGGTATCCCATGGCCGCCAAGAAGAAAACGACACAAGAGGAATCTCCGGCCGTTGCAGTAAAGGCAGGCCGCCGCCCGCGCAGGCCGGAAGAAATACCCACCCTTGTCGCCGGGATAGACATCGGTTCCACAGCCATCAGGATGAAAATAGCGGAAACGCTCCCCGACCTCCAAATACGGGTGCTGGAAGAACTCAATTACCCCGTCACCACCGGCGCGGACACCTACCGGCGCGGCTATATCCTCCCCGACACCCTGCATTCCATTTGCCGCATCCTGGACGATTATGTCCATCTTATGGATGGCTATGGAGTGCCGCACCGTCGCGTCGTGTCTTCCGCGTCGGTCCGCGAAGCGGCAAATTCCGAGATCCTCATTGACCGCATCCGCCACGACGCCGGACTTGAACTGGAAATCCTCGATACGGTGGAGGAAAGCCGCCTTGTCTACCAGGCGCTCCTTCCGTGGCTGCGGCAAAGCCCCGGCGAGTATTCTATGACCCTCAACCTCGGCGGCGGCTCGACGGAAATGATGGTACTGAGAGGCGAAGATCTGCAGATGGGCGGAGCGAGGCGGCTTGGCGCGTCCCGGCTGTTCCACAGTTTTGGCCAAGGCACCCCGCAGGCCAGAGGCGAACTGATCAAGCTGATCACCGCCAACATCGTCAATTCAACCCGCGACATCTACCAGGAATACCACGCAGCCCGCTTCCTCCTCGTCAACCGCATGCTCTATGGCGCTTTCCGCAGCGACCCAATGGCGATCAAGCACGAGAACGACTTTGTCATTCCCATCGACGCCCTGCGCGAACATTTGAAAAAGGCCTACAGCCTCGGGAACCTCGAAATCAGCGAGGTCTTCAATGTCGGGCTGACCGATGTCGAACTGCTGATCCCCGCCATGCTGATACTCGACTGTTTTCTGGAAATCACCGACGTCAAGGAGGTGACTTTCACCAACACGGAAATGCTTACCGGCCTCTTGCATGAAATGGCCATGGATATCCGAGGCGAAAACCCGTTGATGTCATTCCACCGGCAAATCGTCCGCTCCGCCCGCGCGGTCGGCGAAAAGTATGATTATGACCGGGCCCATTCGCGGGTTGTGACCGAATACTCCCTGCGCATTTTTGACGCGCTGACGGAGTTCCTCGACCTTGGCTTCAAGGAGCGGCTGCTTTTGGAGCTGGCGGCGGTCCTTCACGACATCGGCATGTTTATAGCTGAACCGCGGCACCACCGGCATGGCGCGTACCTGGTGCAATGGGCGGATATTGTCGGCCTGAGCGAGGCAGATCGCTACCTGGTTGCGCAGATTGTCTTTTTCCATCGCAAAGAATTACCGTCGAGTAGGCATTCCGAATTTATGTCCCTGTCCCAGGGCGACAGAATGCGGGTCCGAAAACTCGCCGGGATACTTCGGCTGGCCGACGTTCTCGACCGCGCCCATCGGCAAAATGTAAAGGATATCCGCATCGTGTTAAGCGAAGGCAAATTGATTTTATTCATACAGTCATCATCGGAGGTTGATTTAATCCTCGACGCTCTTCCCAAAAAAGCGGATCTTCTCGAGATGGTGACAGGGTTGCACATCGAAGTCCGGCGGGAAATGATACGCTAGGGCATTGGCTTCTTATTAAAGGGAATGACATGGATAAAACCGATATCGCATCTTTTGTTGAAAAGCTAAAGCAGGATACAGCCCTTGCCGACAGGATTGCACACGTCAGGTCCGACGCCGAGTTTAATGACCTAATCAATGAGAATGGCTTTTCTTTCAGTAATAGCCAGTATGACGCATTTGTGACATCGGAATTATCCGAAACTGAATTAGATAGCGTTACCGGAGGGCTTTACAAACGCCCCCCCGGCGGCAACGGCATAACATGGTAAGTTTTGTTTCAATGAGAATTAAAAAAACCGCTCTAGTGAGCGGTTTTTTTATGCGACTTGAGAGAGACTGCTTTACCAGGCGAAGTGGGCGAATGCCTTGTTCGCTTCGGCCATGCGGTGGGTGTTTTCACGCACTGTCATGGCGGCACCTTCGCGCTTGAACGCGTCGAGAATTTCAGCTGCCAGGCGTTCCTTCATGGGACGGCCGGATTTCTTGCGGGTGGCGTCAAGAACCCAGCGGATGGCAAGGCTCTGCTGGCGGTTCGGCTTGACCTGAACCGGAACCTGGTAGTTTGCACCGCCGACGCGGCGGGATTTGACTTCGACAATCGGCTTGATGTTGTTGATGGCTGTTTCAAAAACCTTCACCGGCTCTTCGTCGGGGAGGCGTTTGGCGACGATATCCATTGCACCGTAGAAGATGGCTTCGGAGATGGACTTCTTGCCGTCATACATCAGGCAGTTGATAAATTTCGAAACAATGACGGAACCATAGCGGGCATCCGGTTTGACGCCGGGACCAGTGACATTGGTGCTTCTTACTGACATGTTTTTCCCCAAATCAGGTGGCTGCGCCTTTCGTTGCGGCAACCAAGGATTTCATTGAAAATACTGCTTCCCGGATATACGATCCGAGACACCAGGGATACTCCGACGCGTGCGCCCGATTTATTTCTTGGGTTGCTTTGCGCCGTATTTGGAACGCTGCTGGCGGCGGTTTTCAACGCCTGCGCAGTCGAACACGCCACGGATGACGTGGTAACGCACACCGGGAAGGTCGCGCACACGGCCGCCGCGGATGAGGACGATCGAGTGTTCCTGAAGGTTGTGGCCTTCGCCGGGAATGTACACGGTGACTTCCTTGCCGTTTGTCAGGCGAACACGCGCGATCTTACGCAGCGCGGAGTTCGGCTTTTTCGGCGTAGTGGTCTTGACCTGGACGCAGACGCCCTTCCTCTGCGGGCAGGATTCAAGTACCGGTGACTTCGATTTGTACTTGGGCTGCTTGCGGCCCTTGCGGACCAATTGGTTGATTGTAGGCATAGTCTCTCTTACATTGTCAAAACTTACGATAAAACACCATTTTTTACTGTATATAAAACCTGCCCGGCACAGCAGCCACCGCTGTGCCGAGACAAAGATTCAAATAATATGTAAAAACCCACGTTTGTCAAAGCAATAATCAGCTTTTCCGGTTAGAGTTGCTCCGAGACGAGTATTCGAAAATAAGTCCCGAAAGATGATGACTCCACTACCGTTCCCGCTCTCCCAAAACCCTTTCCCCTGGAATATATCTCACCTTTGTCAAGGGATACAGTTTTCCCGCCAGCCGTTCTATTCTTCCGAGGGTCTTGGAGCGTCGGACATGGACGGGGATTGACCAAAAATCGAACCGCTTCACTTCCACAAGATCGTCATCCAACGACCTTCCCGACAGCTTCGATTCCACGAAGAAATTGCGGATTGCCATCAGCCACTCGGGTTTGTTGCCCCAATAATGACCAATAAACGAATTCGACGCCGAAACAGGCATCTGAGAGAGAACCATGGCGAACGCGATCTGTTCGGTAAAGTTGTATCGCTTGGCCGTACTGCTCGACCGGGGATACATGTCGTCGTTCACCTCCAGGACCTTGTCGACCAGCCTGGCGGCATCTTTCCCTGGCATCGCTATAACGCCTGAATTCCAGATAGGCGTTTCAGTATTTACCTCGATGCCGGCAAAAGATTTTCCTTTGACGAAATTCCAGAAACGCCGTGTCGTTCTGTCTTCCGCCGTGCATATCAGACAGTGCAACTCGTGCATGAAAAGCTTACCGTCTTTGAGACCGGCGGCGAGAGTCTCCAAACCTCCGTAACAGAAGGTGTCTCCGTCCAAAAATACGATATCTTTCGCCGGATATGCCTGGATCGCCTTCTGGACAGCCTTGATCTTTATGCGGAATAAATAGTCGTCCTGACCGCGCCACTCTTCCAACGTCGATGTGTCCAGTTGTATGGTGTCGATTCTGCCCCGCAAAAAACCATAATGACGGAAATCGTCGGCCAGGAGGACGACGCGTTCCACGCAGGGGGATGAAAGGGTGGTTACTATCGAAAATGCCGTCTGCAAATGATAATCGATGTTGGTTCCCCAAGCTGCATAAACAATTATCATATACACATACCGTCCATAGGCGGGAATTGCGACGGATGGGTAACCATACCAGTGAACTATTGGTTACCCATCCGGCTGTCATTTAGTCGTTGAGAAGATTTTCCAAGTCCTTACCAATCTCGTCCTCGGGCGCGGAACCTTGGGACGACTCGGGTTGAGGCAGCGGCTGGGTGCGGATATTGGAGTTCCTGAGTTGCGGGAACCCGGTACCGGCCGGGATCATTCTGCCGATAAGGACATTTTCTTTCAGGCCTTTCAGGGTGTCGCGGCGACCGGCGATTGCCGCGTCAGTGAGGACGCGGGTCGTTTCCTGGAAGGACGCGGCGGCGACGACCGAATCCGACGACAAGCTCGCCCTGGCGACGCCCTGGAGAACACCCACATACTGAGCCGGGCGGCCACCCTTGTTCGTGACGTCGCGGTTGACCTTGTTGATGAGGGTCTTGGAGACGGCGTCTGTGAGAAGAAGCTGGGTATCGCCCGGATCTTCGATCTTCACCTTCGACATCATTTGCCTGATGATGATTTCAATGTGCTTGTCGTTGATGCGCACGTTCTGCGCGCGGTAGACCTTCTGGACTTCGCCGAGGAGGTAATTCTGGAGCGCCTCCTCGCCGGAAATCGCGAGGATGTCGTGCGGGACCAGGGGACCTTCGACCAGCGGTTCACCAGCCTTCACGCGGTCGCCGGTGTGGACGCGGACATGCTTGCCCTGCGGCACCAGGTGCTCGAACGACTGGCCTGAATCGGACTTGACGATGATCTGGCGCTTGCCGCGGCGACGCTCGCCAAGTTCGACAATGCCATCGATGCCGGACATGACGGCGGGATCCTTCGGCTTTCTCGCTTCGAAGAGCTCGGTAATGCGCGGCAGACCGCCGGTGATGTCCTGGGTGGTGCCCATTTCACGCGGCGTCCTGGCAAGTTCTTCGCCGGCTTCGACGCGTTCGCCTTCTTCAACCCTGAGGTGGGCCTTTTCCGGGACGGAATAGTAGGCGAGGATGCTTTCGCGATCTTCGTCAAGAATGAGGATCTGCGGCTGCAGGTCGCCCTTGTGTTCCAGGATGACCTTGCGTTCAAAGCCGGAAGCGTCGGATTCGACGCGCATGGTCGAACCTTCGACAATATCCTCGAAGCGGATATAACCGGATTTTTCCGACAGGAGCGGCGTATTGTAGGCGTCCCAGTTGGCAAGGGCCTGGCGCGGCTTGACGACGTCGCCTTCCTTCACCTTGAGGATCGCGCCGGCCGGGATATCCATCGGTTCGCCGATTTCACGGCCGCGGTCGTCGCAGATGATGAGGGTGCCGTTACGGTTGAGAACGACCGGAACGCGAATATCCTTGCCCTTGTCGTCCTTTCGTACCGTTTCAACAACCTTGAGGTTGGAGAACTTGACGGGGCCGCCGATATCGGCGCGGATTTCCGATTCCTTGACCGCGTGCTTGGCGATACCGCCGATGTGGAAGGTACGCATGGTCAGCTGTGTACCAGGTTCACCGATGGACTGGGCGGCGATGACGCCGACGGCCGTCCCAGGTTCGACCAGTTTGCCGGTGGACAGGTCCATTCCATAGCACTTGGCGCAAATGCCGTGGGTGCTTTCGCAGGTCAAGGGGCTCCTGACCCTGATCTTGCCGAGGTCAAGTTCCTGGATCCTGAGCGCTGCCGGACGATCGATCAACTGACCCTTGGCGACGACGAGTTCGCCCGTCAGAATGTCGACGATGTTGTCGCAGGCGACCCGGCCGAAGATGTTGTCGGCAAGGCTGACTTCCTCGTGTTCGCCGGAAGTGACGGCACCCTTGGCGACGCCGTTCAAGGTGCCGCAATCCATCATGGTGATGGTTGCGTCCTGGGCGACTTCGACAAGCTTTCTCGTCAGGTAACCCGAGTCCGCCGTCTTCAAGGCGGTATCGGCAAGACCCTTGCGCGCGCCGTGCGTGGAGGAGAAGTATTCGAGACCCCTCAGGCCTTCACGGAAATTAGCGCGGATCGGCGTTTCGATGATTCGCCCGTTCGGCTTGGTCATAAGACCGCGGAAGCCGGCAAGCTGACGGATCTGGGTGGTGGAACCTCTGGCGCCCGAGTCGAACATTGCCCAGACGGGATTCAGGTATGTTTCCCCCTTGCGCTGTCTGTGGTCCTTGAGTTCCTTCAGAAGGTCGGTGGTAATTGCCTCCGTGACATGCGTCCAGGCGTCGACGATCTGGTTATAGCGTTCGCCGTCGGTGATATCGCCCATAAGGTGGGCTTCTTCGATGACCGCGACCTTGTCTTCGGCGACCTTTATGATGGCGGCCTTGGATTGCGGGGTCCTGAGGTCGTAGGCGGCGAAGGACAAGCCGGAAAGGGTCGCGTAATGGAACCCTGCTTCCTTTGTTGTATCGAGGAATTCCACGGTCGAGCGGCGGCCGAGGCGCAGGTGGCAGTCGGACACGCAGGAGTTCAGCGCTTTCTTGTTCATGCGCTTGTTGTAGAAGGGCATACCGTCCGGCATCATGTCATGGAACAAGATGCGGCCGATGGAGGTCGGCAGGAAGCGGCGGCGCGACTTTTTCGGCTCTTCCGCTGAAGTCAGGATCTTGACTTCCGGCTTGCCGTCAGCGCCCTTGACGTATTCGATGCGGACAAGTTCGTCATCAGCCGTTTCGGCGATGATTTCCGCACCCTTGGGCATGCGGACATAAATGCGCGCGCCAAGGTGGATGAGGTTTTCTTCGTACGCCTCGATGGCGTCGTCGATGTCCTTGAAGACAATGCCTTCGCCCTTGAGCCCGGAACGGACCAGGGTGAGGTAGTAGCAGCCGAGGACGATGTCGAGGTCCGCAGTGATGATCGGGTTGCCGTGCGCGGGGGAAAAGATGTTGGCTGTGGAAATCATCAGCAAGGACGCTTCGACCTGCGACTCCACCGTCAAAGGCAAATGGACAGCCATCTGGTCGCCGTCGAAGTCCGCGTTGAAGCCGGAACAAACGAGCGGGTGAATACGAATGGCCTCACCTTCGACAAGCACGGGATAAAAGGCCTGGATGCCCATGCGGTGCAACGTGGGGGCACGGTTGAGCATCACCGGGTGGCCTTCGATAACTTCTTCGAGAACGTCCCATATTTCCTCGTCCTTGCGCTCAAGCATGGTCTTGGCGGATTTGATCGTATCGGCCAGGCCCTTTTCCTTGAGCTTGCGGATAATGAACGGCTGGAACAATTCAAGCGCGATCTTCTTCGGCAAACCGACCTGGTCAAGCTTGAGTTCGGGACCGACGATGATGACGGAACGGGCCGAGTAGTCGACGCGCTTACCAAGGAGGTTGGCGCGGAAGCGGCCCTGCTTGCCCTTGATCATGTCGGTGAGGGATTTCAGGGGGCGATTGCCCGCGCCCTGGACTGGGCGCTTGCAGCGGCCGTTGTCGAACAGCGCGTCCACGGCCTGCTGGAGCATGCGCTTTTCGTTTCTGACGATGACGGACGGCGCGTTCAGGTCCAGGAGCTTCGCGAGGCGGTTGTTGCGATAAATGACGCGGCGATAGAGGTCGTTCAGGTCGGAGGTGGCGAAATTGCCGCTGTCCAGCGGGACGAGGGGGCGCAGATCCGGAGGAATAACCGGAACGACGTCCATGACCATCCAGGCGGGATCGTTCTTGCCGGCGATAAGGGCCTGGACAAGACGAAGGCGTTTCACCAGCGTTTCGGTCTTCAGCTTCTGGGTGCAGCCGGCCAGCTCTTCCTTCAGCTCCTGCTCGAGGGCCGGGAGGTCGATCGTCTTCAGGAGTTCACGTACCGACTCCGCGCCCATCATGGCCTTGAAGGAGGAACCGTATTTGTCGCGGCATTCCCGGTAGCCGTCCTCCGAAAGGACTTCGGCGTGCTTGAGGGGGGTGTCGCCGGGTTCTGTGACGACATAGCGCTGGAAATAAATGATCTGCTGCAACGCCGTCGACTTGATCCCCAGAAGGGTGCCAAGGCGGGACGGCATGGCGCGGAAAAACCAGATATGCACAACCGGGACCGCGAGGTTGATGTGGCCCATGCGGGTGCGGCGCACCTTGGAGTGGGTGATCTTGACGCCGCAGCGGTCGCAGATGATGTCTTTGTACTTGATGCCCTTGAACTTGCCGCAGGAGCATTCCCAATCGCGCTCGGGACCGAAGATCCTCTCGCAGAAGAGGCCGTCCTTTTCCGGGCGATAGGTACGATAGTTTATCGTCTCCGGCGTCTTTACTTCGCCATAGGACCACGAACGAATATCGTTCGGGCTCGCGAGAGAGATGGTGATGGAGCCGTAGTCGTTGATGCGCTCATAGCTCATTTCAGGCATGTGAATATCCTCTATAGTTTTTAAGTTATGAGTTAAGAGTGAAGAGTTTGCGGTAAAACTTTTTCACTCTTAGTTCTTAACTCATAACTCTGCTCAATATGTACCTCTGTCTCCCACGGATGCGACTCAGCTGTTTTCCGGGTCGTTCGTGAGGCGGCCGCTGCGTTCCAGCTTGATGTTGAGGCCGATGCCGCGGATTTCATTACAGAGAACGTCGAACGAAACCGGCATGCCGGGCTCGACCGTGCTTTCGCCCTTGACCATGGCTTCGTAGATCTTTGTCCTGCCGTCCACGTCGTCGGATTTGACGGTGAGGAGTTCCTGCAGGATGTTTGCGGCACCATAGGCTTCGAGCGCCCAGACTTCCATTTCACCAAAGCGCTGGCCGCCGTTTCTCGCCTTGCCGCCAAGGGGCTGCTGGGTGATAAGGCTGTATGGGCCGGTTGCCCTGGCGTGGATCTTTTCCGCCACCAAGTGGTGCAGCTTGATCATATACATGTTGCCGACGGTTACCGGTTCGTGGAACGGTTCGCCGGTGCGGCCATCGTAGAGAACCGCCTTGCCGTCATCCGGCAGCTTGGCTTCGACAAGCGCTTCGTGTATTTCCGCTTCCGTCGCGCCGTCAAAGACCGGCGTCACGGCACGGAAGCCCAATTTCGACGCAGCCCACCCGAGGTGGGTCTCGAGGATCTGGCCCACGTTCATTCGGGATGGGACGCCCAACGGGTTCAGGACCATTTCGACCGGGGTGCCGTCTTCGAGGAACGGCATGTCCTCTTCCGGAAGAATCCTGGCCACAACGCCCTTGTTGCCATGGCGGCCCGCCATCTTGTCGCCGAGGGACAGCTTGCGCTTGACGGCGACATAGACTTTCACCAGTTCCAGGACGCCGGGGCGCAGTTCGTCGCCGCGACGCAGGCGGCCGACTTCGACTTCGCAGCGCGTTTCAAGGAAGCGGATGCGGCGGTCGTGCTCGAGGCAGATGGACTTGATCCTGTCACGTTTGGCGGCCGGAGCTTCCAGGTCGCCGAACTGCGCCTGTTCCTGCAATTCCATCATGCGCTCGTAGTCGATCTGGCGCGGGATCTTCAAAACCTTGCCGGAGCGCTTGTTTACCGGAGGCCCGCCAAGGGCTTCGGAGAGGCGCTTGAACTTCAGGCTGATTTCTTCCACAATCTTTTCGCGGGTAACGGTCTCAAGCTTCTTGATCGCGTTCTTGACGGCCGTTTCCGGATTGAACTTGCTGTCCGGTCTCCTGCGGGACGCATTGGACTCTTCCCCAAGAGCTGCGGCGGGAATGATGGAGTCGACGTCGCCGCCCATTTCACCGAGAGCCTCGAGGGCGCGGGCGAGACCGGCTTCCGGATCGACGTCCGACGCCATGCTGCCGACGCCGCGACGGGAGAAGCGCTTGACATTGATGACATACCCTTCCGTGCCCGGGGGAACGGTCAGGGAGTCGTTCTTGACGTCTTCGCCGGCGCGTCCGAAGATGGCGCGGAGGAGTTTTTCCTCGGAAGAGAATTCCGATTTGGCCTTCGGCGCGATCTTGCCGACAAGGATGTCGCCGGGTTCGACCTTGGTACCGATGCGGATCAGGCCGGTGTCGTCAAGGTTGGCGAGGGCGGCTTCGGAGACGCCGGGGATGTCACGAGTGATTTCTTCCGCGCCGACCTTGGTCTCACGGATTTCACAGGTAAATTCCTCGATGTGGACGGAGGTATAGGCGTCTTCCCTGATCAACTTCTCCGACACGAGGATCGCGTCCTCGAAGTTGCAGCCTTCAAAGGAGATGAAGGCGACCATGGTGTTTTTCCCGAGAGCCAGTTCGCCGCCCTTGGTGGCGGCGCCTTCGGAAAGGGGATCACCCTTCTGAACGATGTCGCCGGTGCGGACGAGCGGAGTCTGGTTGAGGGTCGTGCCGTCGTTGAGGCCTTTGTACTTGTGCAGCCTGTACACGCGCTTCCCGGAGGTCAGTTCCTTGGAGCTGACGACGATCCTGAGGGAGTCGGCGTAAAGAACCTCGCCGTCCTCACGGGCACGGGCGACCATGCCGGAATGGCGGACAACGTCCCTCTCCATGCCGGTGCCAACGAGCGGGATGTCCGGACGCACCAGCGGCACGGCCTGACGTTGCATGTTCGAGCCCATAAGCGCGCGGTTCGCGTCGTCGTGTTCCAGGAACGGGATCAGCGACGCCGAAATGCCGACAAGCTGCTTTGGGCTGACGTCGACAAGGGTGACCTGGCCGGCCAGACAGTGCATAAAATCTTCGTTATGTCGGCAGATCGGACGTTCGACCTGGATGACGCCTTTTTCGTCGACCGCGATGTCGGCCTGGGCGATGTAATGGTTGTCTTCCTCGTCCGCGCGGAGCCAAACGATCTCGCCGGTAATGGCCCTGTCCTTCACCTCATAATACGGAGTGACAAGGAAGCCGAGTTCGTTGATCGCCGAATAGTTGGCAAGGGAGACGATAAGACCGATATTGGTGCCTTCAGGCGTTTCGACCGGGCAGATCCTGCCATAGTGCGAAGTATGGACGTCACGCACCTCGAAGCCGGCGCGCTTGCGGTTGAGGCCGCCGGGGCCGAGAGCGGACAGGCGGCGTTCGTGCACAAGCTGCGACAACGGGTTCGACTGGTCGACCACCTGGGACAATTCGCCTCGGGCAAAGAAATATTCGATCGCCGAGGAGACGGTGACCGCGTTCAGCAGCTGGTGCGGACGAATCAGGTTCTGCATCGCCATGCCGGGGATGTCGCCGAACTTTTCCTGGTAGGTTCGGTACATGCCGCCGTCGACGCCGTCGCCTTTCTTAATGGAAAGAGGCAGGGCGAGGAAGGACTGCATGCCGTGCTTCCTCTGGGCGGCCTGGTAGTCCTCATCGGAAATAATATCGCCTTCGACCAGTTCCGTATCCTGTGGGTCGAGGATCAACCAGGATTTGGCGGGCATTTCCTCAAACTCCGCCTTGGAGCCGTCGCGTAGATACGCTTCGGCTTCGGCCTCGGTGACAATCTTGCCGACGGCCACGCGGATCTGCGGGTCGGGCTTGATCGCGACCATCAATTTCAGCGGGCGTTTCTTGGCTTCGAACGAGCCAGCGCCCCACTTTTTGTTGGCAGCCTTGAAATCAACTTCGGAAAGAACCTGGTTCTTCTCCAGTTCGGTAGAACCGGGAGCGGTGACGGAGTAGCCGAAGACGTCGCCGAGAAGGGCCTGTTCGTTGCCGGCCGCCTTGATGACCATTTGTTCGCGCGCGCCACGGCGAAGCTTGACCAGGGCGGAACGCAGTTCCGACATGACAAGGTCCTTGATCGTGCGGATGCGGCGATTTTCCAGGTGGTCTATATCGTCGATCTGGCCTTCGTCGGCACGCAGCTTCAGAAGATAGTGGCAGATATGCAGGAAATCGATGCCCGCCATGGTCATGCGCTCGTCGCCCGAAATGCCGAACTTGCGGTTCAGGCGGAAGCGACCGATTTCACCGAAGCTGTAGCGCTTTTCGTCAAAGAAGCGTTCAAAGAACAGTTCCTGCGCCTTGTCCCTGGAGGCGGGGGTGCCGGGACGCAGGCGTTTGTAGATTTCCAAGAGCGACCAGATGTACTGGGCGCGGTCGAGTCCGCCGGACCAGGCGATGCGCCAGACCATGCGGTTGATGATGTTTTCTTCAAGCTTCTTGGCGTCGCCATCTTCGGAGAGCTCGTCGCGGAGCCCTAGGTCGGCGGCAAGGCCGGAGGCCACATTCTGCTTGATCTGGTCCAGGGTCTCCCGGTCGCCTTCGACTACTTCGAGGAAAAACGCGCCGGCGGAACGCGGTTTCGTGTCGCGGCCGTCACGGGCGGAGGACAAGGCTTCACGGACGGCGGACGCGACGGCGGAAATATCCCCGTCTTCGCCGCCGGAGAGTAGTGTTTTCAGGCGTTTGGCCACATCGGAGGCGCGGACAATGTCGCGGATCGTATTGTTGCCCCACTCTTCCATGCGTTCGCGGTCTTCGAGAAGGGTATTGGCGATAAGATCGTCTTCAAGGCCGATGAATTCGTTGTTTTCGCCCAAGGAACCGATGACCTCGAGGGTGGTCACGCCCGCTTCGCGAAGCTTGGCGAGAACGGTGGGCTTTTCGCCGCCCTTCTTGCCGTCGTCGACGCGGCGTTCGAGAACGGCGCGGGTGAGACGGGTGCAGGCAGGGATGATGACCTGGCAGTTGGCGTAGTCGACAACGCGTGAGACGCAGAGGGGAAGGGGTTTGTTTTCCCGTTCCAT
Organism: Planctomycetota bacterium; assembly: GCA_036745875.1. GTDB lineage: Bacteria > Planctomycetota > SZUA-567 > SZUA-567 > SZUA-567 > DAIOFH01. The sequence continues at coordinate 45,278 of DAIOFH010000006.1, forward strand.
CTTGTCGAGAACGTCGAGGATGTCGCCGGTGAGTTCATAATCCATGACCGGGTGGAACGCGCGAAGGATATCGTCGTCCGAGTCAAGGAGGGGCGCCCACTGTTCGATTTTCCTCGCTTCCGACGAGGTGTTCCTGGTGGCGTCGTAGGATATCGGGAGGTTGGTCTCCGGATCCATTTCGACGGCAAGGGCGCGCAGGAACGTGGTCGCGGCAATCTTGCCGGAGCGGTCGATCCTGATGGTGAGCTGGTCCTTCGAGGTCACTTCCACCTGGATCCAGGAACCGCGTTCCGGGATGATTCGGCAGGAGTGGAGCCGTTTGCCGGAGGAATGGACTTCAGAAGAGAAGTCGCAACCCGGACTGCGCTGGAGCTGGGTGACGATGACCCTCTCAGCGCCGTTGACGACAAATTCGCCGCCGCCGATCATGAGGGGGATTTCGCCAAGGTAGACCCATTCCTCCACCGTGACCTTGCCGGTGAGGCGTACCTTGATCTTCAAGGGCCCGGCGTAGGTAAGGCGTAGTGCGCGGCATTCGTCGGGCGTATGCCGGGGTTCGCCGATCTGGTATTCTATGTACTCGAGGCTCACAGAGCCGTCGTAGCTTTCAATAGGAAAGACTTCGCGGAAAACCGCTTCAAGCCCGTCGTTCTTGCGTTCTTTCGGGGGCGTGTCCATTTGTAGAAAATCATCGTAAAAACGCCGCTGCGTTTCCATAAGATCCGGCAGCGACATAGTCTGGAACGCTTTTCCATAATAACGAACAGCCTGGGCCATGGTGATCCTCGCGCTAGTCTGGGTGTGAAGGAATTGTCAGTTAAGTGCTAAAAACTAAAAGTGATGAGTTATCAACTTTTTCACTTTTAGTTCTTGACTCTTAACTTCAATTACCAATTGTATCTCAAAATACTGTCCAATTCATACATTTTTTTGCAAACTTGTAGAAACCGCAGACGGCGTCCGCCTGCGTGAACCCGCTGACGGACGCCGAATGTTTATTAAATAGGCGTAACTACTTCAATTCGACCTCTGCGCCGGCTTCTTCGAGCTGGGCTTTGAGCTTGTCGGCGGTGTCCTTGTCAGCCTTTTCCTTGACCGGGCTCGGAGCCTTTTCGACCAGTTCCTTGGCTTCCTTGAGGCCGAGGCCGGTGATTTCGCGGACGGCCTTGATGACCGAAATCTTCTTGGTGGTGTCCGGAACGGCTTTGAGGATAACGTCAAACGCGCTCGGGCCTTCGTCCGCGTCGGCGCCAGCGCCGGCGGCGGGGGCGGCCATCATGACGGCGCCACCGGAAGCGGGCTCAATACCATGGACTTCCTTGAGGTAATCGGACAGTTCCTTGGCCTGAAGAAGGGTGAGACCGACAATCTTGTCGCCGAGGGCCTTGAGATCCGCATTCCATTCACGATTTTCTGCTGACATCTAAATTCTCCTGAATAATTATACTGTTGGTAATGTAAGAAAAATCCTTCGCTTGATCTTTTAAAGCAACTGGTGACAAGACGCCCTATGCGGCTTCGCCATCCTCGCCTTCGCCGATCTTCTTGATCTGGCTCGCGACCAAGCCGCCTGCGGCGAGCATCTGCGCCGACAGTTTTCCGCCGAGGGAAAGAATCTGCCCGGAAATGATGGACTTGAGTTCTTCCTTCGTGGGGCTCTTGGAAAGTTCGACAACCTGGTTGGTGTCGAGGACTTCCTTTTCAAGAAGCGCGCCGTGCAGCTGCAGCTCGGCGTGTTCCTTCTTGAAGTCGACCAGAAAACGCGCGGTCGATACCGGATCCTCGCCCCAGACGAAGGCTGTTTGTTCCTTGCAGATGGGCAAGACGTCGCCGTGTCCAAGCTCTTTCATAGCGATGGCGGCAAGACGGTTCCTCACGAACAGCATCTTTGCGCCGGTGCCTGCGAGCTTGCCCCGCAGATCGTCCATAACCTGGACGGTCATCTTGGGGTAGCCGACGGCAATGACGAAGCCCGCCGACTTGAACGCCTTTTTGTACTCGGCCACCTGAAGTTGGTTAACCTTGTTAGGCATGAGTAAAACTCCCGAATAACATATTAATCCCCGACCGTATTACTGAGCTGCGGCAGGGGCTTCACTCTGGAACGAAACCTTCACACCAGGACCCATGGTCGAGGAAATGTGAACATTCGTGATATACTCGCCCTTGACAGCCTGGGGGCGAATCGACTTGATGTGCTGGACGGCAGCCTTGATGTTGTCGACGAGCTTCTCGGCGTCGAACGACACCTTGCCGACAACCATGTGGACATTGCCTTCCTTGTCGTTGCGGAACTCGATCTTGCCTGCGGCGAACTCGGCCACCGCTTCCGCAACCTTGTCGGTGACGGTGCCGGACTTCGGGCTGGGCATGAGGCCCTTGGGACCGAGGACTTTACCGAGCTTGCCGACAAAGCGCATCATGGAGGGATGGGCGACTGCGACGTCGAATTCCATCCAACCACCGGTGATTTTGTCGACGAGATCCTGCGCACCGACTTCGATCGCGCCGGCTTCCTTGGCGGCGGCGGCCATTTCGCCTTCGGCGAAGGCCACGACACGCATCGATTTGCCGATGCCGTGGGGAAGGGACAAGCTGCCCCTGACCAACTGGTCCGCCTGCTTGGAGTCGATTTTCAGCTTGATCGCCAAGTCGACCGTTTCATCGAACTTGGCGGTGGCCTTCGACTTGACCGTAGCAACCGCTTCCTCGATCGCAACCGGTTTATTCCGGTCGTGGTTTTCAGATGCCTTGCGGAATCTTTTGCTGTGCTTGATAGCCATTAGCTTTCTTCTCCCGGCCTCGCGAACGCGCCGCATTCAGTCCCCGGCGCTTCTTCCAGCGGTCAAACGGAATACGGGGTTACACAAAAACCCCTCTCCTGCCGCCGTCGAGAGCCTGCTTAATTTAATCGACAACTTCAATGCCCATGCTGCGGGCGGTGCCGGCGATGATACGCTTGGCGTGGTCCACATCGCGGGCGTTCAGGTCATTCATCTTCGCTTCCGCAATTTCAGCCAGGTTGGCCTGGGTGACTTTGCCGACCTTGACCTTGTTCGGCACGCCGGAACCGGATTCGATCCCTGCAGCCTTCTTCAAGAGAACCGCCGCGGGCGAGCTCTTGACGATGAAGTCAAAGGTACGGTCGGAGTAGACGGAGATTTCGACCGGAACAATCAAGCCTTTTTTGTCCTGGGTGGCGGCATTGAAACGCTGCACGAACTCGCCAACCGGGACCTGCGCCTGACCGAGCGCGGGGCCGACCGGCGGGGCCGGTGTGGCTGCGCCAGCGGGGCACTGGAGCTTGATCTTATGAACTACTTCTTTACCTTTTTTTGCCATAACTAGCTCCCAAACCTCTATTTGACGTATGGGAACCGGCGTTCGGCCACGAGGCCAGGATGTACCGGTGTCCCAAACAGTTCCTCCAGGTGAGAAGCGGCGCTTCTCTAACAGGTTCTCTACCAAGAACCTTCTTTGTCCACGACTGGACGGACGAAATGCTCCGTCCGTCATGCGTTAGAGGCGCTCCACCTGGTGGTACCCTAATTCGACGGGCGTCGATCGCCCGAATATGTGCACATTCACTTTCAATTGGCCGCGATCGGGATAGACCTCTTCGACCAAACCTTCGTAGCTGTCGAACGGGCCTTCCTTGATCCTGATCTGCTGGCCGACTTCAAACTCCACCTTCGGCTTCGGACGTTCGCGGCCATCGTCTATGACCTTGAGAATGACGTCCATCTCATCGTCCGGAAGAGGCTGCGGCTTTCTGGGGTCTGCAGAGACAAAGCCGCTGACGCCCGCCGTTTCCGTAATCAAATACCAGGCATCGTCGTTGTCCATGTCCATCTCGATGAACAGGTAGCCTGGATAGGTTTTCTGGTCGATGACTCGCTTCTTGCCGTCCTTGCGGACTTCGGAGACGCTTTCCGTCGGGATGAGGATCGTACGGATCACATCGCCCATGCCTTTGTTGCGGATCTTTTCCATGATCAGATTTTTGATCCGCTCTTCGCGCTCGGGCTGTACTTTCAATGCAAACCAAGTGGCCATTAATCAACTCTCCTGCCTGTATCTGTCCGACTCATAAGCACGGCGAGCATCCCCGCCGCTCCTTCACCCAACCCCGGTTTGACTACCCGAAGATAAGGCCGAACAGACCTCTGGAAATAACCAATTGCAGGATCAGATCAACCAACCAGATGAAAATCGTGAATATGATCGCGCAGACAATCACAACATACGTCGATCCCCAGGCTTCCGTCTTGGGATCGAAAAGCGGCATCACGGTCGGCCAAACGACCTTCCGAAGCTCGTCGTCCATGTCGATGAGGTAGTCGGCGGACGAGGGAGACTTGAAAATAAGCCAGGCAAACAGGCCGAGGACGCCAAGCAAAAGAACTATGGTGCCGATGGGACCGACATACAGGTCGAACCCGCTCGCCCCTGAGAGCGGGCGCTGCCAGCCATACCAGCTGCCTGCCGCGTAGAGCGCTATCAGAACACCGACTATCATCGCCCCGATACGAGACGGCATCCCCTGTCCTGCTTTATACACTGACTGTCTCCTAATGCTTTGGCTATGCGAAAATCTCGGTTACTCAAAAAACTGGCGAAAATTGAATGACCAACTCACTGCCAAATGGATAGAACCGAATAAAAAACTAAACCGATTCGGCTCCTCTCTCAGCAGCCGAACCGGATCAGTCGTATTTAAATGGCAGGGGCGGAGGGAGTCGAACCCCCAGCCGCTGGTTTTGGAAACCAGTG
>DAIOFH010000007.1:0-48211 GCA_036745875.1 Planctomycetota bacterium
CTTTGAATGGCAGCGTAGCGGCCGCTTTGCCGGTTGGATTCCGGCGGGATGGTTTTTTGCCGCCGCAAAGGGCCGGTCAGGAAATATTCTTGGCGATTTGCTTCGCCACCCGGATGAACGTTTCCATGTCTTTTTTGCTGATGCCTTTTTCCGCCTGTTTTTCCGCGTTGACGATTTCGACATGGGCGATGGGGTAGGTGTCTTTGGCCCGTTTGGTGAGGATGATTTTTTTCAGCCGGCCGTCGGATGCGCTTACTTCCCGGGTGATGAGCCCGTTCTTTTCCATCAACTGCAGGATGACCGTGGCTGTGGAGCGGCGGATGTTGAATTCCTTCTCTATATCCTTCTGGTATACGTCTTCATGCAGTCGCGAGTAGAGAAAATGTATGATCCGCCCTTGCGATTCGGTGATTTTTTTGGTCTTGGCTTTGGCCGATATCTTCTTTTTGATGGTTGCGGTGTAGCGCTGGAAGTGGTTTGACAGGTTTTTTACCACCACCGACAACGAATGCTCTTCGTCCATTCCCGTTCTCCTCGGTCCGGCGGCGACGCGCCGGCTCCCCCGTGTATCTCACCAACTGTACACAGGAAAGAAGAGAATGTCAATTCGTATGCGCTGTCCAGTTTACTTTCTCGTGCCCTGGACAATGCTGCCGAGTTGCTCCAGCGTGAACGGTTTGGAAATATAGCCGTTCATGCCGATTGCGAGGCAGCGCTGCATGTCGTCTATGTCGTTGTTGGCCGTGACGGCGACGATGGGGATGTTGGGGTTGAGGACGCCGTCCTTGCCCTGGCGGATATGCTCCGTCGCGACATAGCCGTCCATGACCGGCATCTGGCAGTCCATGAGGACGAGGTCGTAGCGCTTCTCCGAGAGCATTTCCAGGGCGACCTTGCCGTTTACGGCGATATCGGCGCTGCAACCCAGTTTTTCCAGGTTGCTGACCGCGATAATCTGGTTGATCCTGCTGTCTTCAACCACCAAAACATCGAGGGGGCCGTCGTCCGCCACCGGTTTGTCCTCGGGAAAAGCCTCGGCGGGTTGGGCGGTTTGCCGGCTTTCGGTCAGGCTTTTCGTGATGCTGAACAATTGGGTTTTCGGCGGGCTATAGCCTTTCCTGGTCGCGGCGTCGACAAGGGCGCGGAAAAATTCGTTCCTGGTAGCGGGCTTGTCCAGTATCGTCGGGAACGGCGAATTTTCGCTGCGGAAATCCGCACCGGCCGACCCCATGGGCACGAACCCGATAAGCGTTGTGGAGGAGATCGTCTGGTCCCCGCGGATCGTGGCCACCAGTTCGCCAATATCGGCGTCCGGGAGTCGGACGTCGAGGAGCATGGCGTGGAACGGTTCGTTCATCGAAGCGGCGAAACGCAGCAGCGACAGGGCTTTTTCCGCGCTGGCCGCCTCTTCGATAAGGCAGTTCCAGTCGGCGGCCATTTTCATCAGGGATTTTCTTACCAGGTGGCTGGAGTTGGCGACAAGCAGTTTGAACCCCCTGATGGAGAGGAGCTTGTCCGGATCGCGGGAGATGTCCCCGTCCCGGAAGCGGCTGATGGTGAATTCGTTGGCTGTTGTGGAATCGGCGTTGGTGAGGACCGCGGTGAACCAGAAGGTCGAGCCTTTCCCTGATTTCGACTGCGCCCCCACGGAGCCGCCCATCAGTTCGGCCAGGCCCTTGGCTATGGTCAGGCCGAGGCCGATTCCGTTGTGTTGCCGCGATGCGGTGTCGTCCGCCTGGAAAAACGGTTCGAAGACCTGTTCCGCCAGGCTGGAGGGGAAGCCGGTACCGGTGTCCGTCACCGACAGGCGCAATACGGACTCCCGGTTGCCCGAGCTGTCGATGCGGCTGCGGATGACGATCTCGCCGCGTTCGGTGAACTTGACCGCGTTCGAGACAAGGTGCAGAAGTATCTGGCGCAGCTTGTTGGGATCGCCGGTGAAGATATCCGGGCAGTCGTCCTGCGGCAGGAAACACAGGTCGACGCCGCTCTTCGCCGCCATCGGCCCCATGGCCCGGATGACGTCGTCGACGACGTCCCAAAGGGAAAAGGCGCTGTGGGACAGTGATTCTTCGCCATTTTCCAGGCGGGTGTAATCGAGGATGCGGCCTATGGTGGCGAGCAGGCTGCCGGCGCTCCACGACGCGGTGACCGCATATTCGCGCTGCACCGGGGCGAGGTTGGTGTCGAGGAGCAGGTCGAGCATGCCGATGATGCCGTTCAGGGGGGAGCGGAGTTCGTGGCTCATGGTCATGATGAAACGGTTTTTCGCGTGGTTCGCCGCGTCCGCCTGTATGGCCATGGCATTGGCCCTGGCGATCGCTTCCTCGAGTTCGCGGTTGTCGGTCCCCGAGGCAGCGGGCTCCGGCTTCAGGACCGAGGTGCCGGGCAGCATGATATTGGTGACGTCGACCGACGCCATATGCATGGATTGCAGCTTGTCGTCCGGGCCGAACGTCGGGGTGCCGGAAACGAGCACTGTCAGCCCGCGAACATCCTCCATCTTCACCGTTGCCAGCAGGGGCAGCATCGGCCGCGCCAGATACACCGAGCGGTTGAGGCTGTCCCGGAGGGTTGCCGCCGTCTCCGAGGAGAATATGTCCTTCGGGCTTTTGCCATGGAAAAACTCCGGCGGCTGGCCGAATATCGCCTGGCAGTTTGCGGAGACGTTGACGACGCGGAAATCCTGGTCGAGTTCCCAGAGGACCGCCGCCATGCCGTCGGCGGCTTCGCGCCAGCGCTTGACTTCGCTGGTCCCGGCCTCGTTCGAGAGGCGCATGTGGACGCCGGCTGCGAGGATGGTCCCGGCGATGGAAAGGATGGAACGTTCGGTATTCGTCCAGTCGACGACGTCGCGGCACTTGTCGACGACAAGGAATCCCCAGAACGTTTCGCCTATGGCGATCGGGCTGATATGGGTCGCCTTGACATGGTTGGCGGCGAGGCCGGGTCGGCTTTCCTCCGGCAGGTCCTTCAATAGGCCGGAAATGGACAAGCCGGCCGCGAGGCGTTCGTTCCAGTTGAAGGGATCGTCATCGAATTTGTTCGGCATGGACGGCAGGAGGCTGTTACCGGTCAGGGAGGGTGCTTCCCAAATATGCACAGCCTTGAAACGAGGCCCGTCAGGGGATACCGTGCCGAGATTCTGCCATAGATGTATACGGTCCGCTCCTGCGGAGCGGGCGAGCGAGGCCAGCGAGAGATCAATGGCTTTTTCAAAATCGGTCTGTGAAAGGAGCCAATCCACGGACTCAAGGATGCCGTTGAGGAGCTTGTCCCTGATGCGGAGCTCGGTAAGGATCTGCTTTTGGTCGCTGATGTCGGTGCCGAGGGAAAGGACGCCCACGAGGCGGTTTTCCTCGTCGGCGAGTTTTTCATTCACCCAGAGGATTTCGGCGGTGGAACCGTCCATCCTGGTGTTTTGATTGATATGGCGGCGCAGGTCGGCGTAGCGAAGGGATAAGGACTGAAGCTTGGAGCCATGGGGAAATTCCGCATCGAAGACGGCTTTCAGGTCGGGAGCGATATTTTCCGAAATGTTGCGGCCCATGATCCTGTTTCTGGGAAAACCGAAAAACGAAACGAATTCATCATTTACATAGACTATATGGTCGTCGGCGTCGGTTTGGAGGATGGGCATTGCGAGTTTGTCCAGCGCCTGCCGCACCGTCGGATGGTGCAGGGGATGGATCTTCTTTTGCTTGGCCGAGTTGCGGCGTTCAGCCCAGAGTTGAATAAAATAACACAGGCCGACGCCGAGAAGGAAAAAGATCAATGCTATCAAAACGTAGTTCAACATTGATCGTCCTCGGGATGAAATGAGACGGGACAAGCGTTTTTTGAGTAACAGCGGGTTCCTCGTTGCGTTTTACGTCACAAGCTTGAAAACAGCCACTAAAAAGCGCCGAGGAAGGACCTCTTACTGTTCAAACGCGATTGTGAACAAAAAATGGGCCCGGAGGGACTCGAACCCCCGACCAAGCGGTTATGAGCCGCCCGCTCTGACCGACTGAGCTACAGGCCCGTATTATGGATTGCCAGTCAACGGAGCTTGAATTATACGTTTCCGACTAATTATTACAAGTATTTTAGTGACAAGGAAACAGAAAATTATGGCTTTACAACGAAGCTACCATGCGACGCTTCCTGAACGCGACCGGAACATGTTCGAACGACGAAAATTTCGTGCCCTCCTCGATAAAAGTTGATGAAAAAAACAGGCAAGCTATACTGAATCGGCCTGCAACTTCTTAATCGGCAAATAATTAAAAAGAAAAATAAAAAGTAGATAAAGCTTCTTGACACGTGAACATGCGATCAGTATTATGATTATATATCTATTGAACATATGATCAGTAGTTTTTGGAGAAAATGCCGTGGACGACCTCACTGCCAGACAAAGGGAAATATTCAACTTCATCGTTGTTTCCCTGCGCGATGAAGGGGTTATCCCCAGCGTCAGGGAAATCGGCGACGCCTTCGGCTTTGCCTCCACCAACGCGGTGAACAGCCACCTGGACGCCCTGGTGCGCAAAGGCTATATCAATCGGCGCGCCGGGATGGCCCGGAATATTGAAATCGCCCCGGATTTTCTTATACCGGAGCGCGGGCTGCCGATCGTCGGACGGGTCGCGGCGGGAACGCCCATCGATGCCATCGAAAACCTGGACGGCTATCTCGATCTTGACAGCATCTACGACCGCCTTGACCACTACGCGCTTCGCGTCCATGGCGACTCCATGCTGGATGCGGGCATCTGGGACGGAGACTACGCCATCGTCCGCCGCCAGACCAGGGTCGAGTCCGGGGAGATCGGCGTCGCCGTCCTGGACGGAGAGGCGACGGTGAAACGCTTCCGCTGGCTCGACGGCGGGGGACTCCTGCTTCTGCCTGCGAACGAGCGCTACAAGCCGATCCCCGTCGATCCCGAGTGCGATTTTCATGTGGCGGGGAAAGTGGTGGGCATGCATCGGGTCTTATGAGTAAAGTGGTCATTACTACTATAATAAAAAGAAAACACAGAGGAGGAGAAGAAAATGGCTAAGGCAAAAGGCGCGAAGGCGGAAAAGACGGAAACAGCGGAAAAGGCGAAGAAGGGTACGGGCAAAAACCCGGCGCGGGACGACCAGCTCGCCAGTACGCTTTCCGACATCAGCAAGCGCTTCGGCCCCGAGGCCATCATGCGCCTTGGCGCGGATAACATCGCCCAATGCGAAGTCATTTCCACCGGGTCCATCGCGCTGGACGCGGCAATCGGCGTCGGCGGCGTTCCGAAGGGGCGTATCGTCGAATTCTACGGGCCGGAATCCTCCGGCAAGACCACGATTGCATTGCAGTGCGTCGCCAGCGCGCAACGGGACGGCGGCACCGCCGCCTTCATCGACGCGGAGCACGCGCTCGATCCTTCCTACGCGAAAAAACTCGGCGTCAACCTCGACAACCTCCTGGTAAGCCAGCCGGATTGCGGCGAACAGGCGCTCGATATCTGCGAAATGCTCGTCAAGTCCAACGCCGTCGACATCATCGTCATCGACTCGGTCGCCGCCCTGACGCCAAAGGCCGAACTCGACGGCGAGATGGGCCAGAGCCACGTCGGCCTTCAGGCCCGGCTGATGAGCCAGGGGCTGCGGAAATTGACCGGCATCGTCAAAAAGTCCAACTCCTGTATTATCTTCATCAACCAGATCCGCATGAAAATCGGCGTCATGTTCGGCAACCCGGAAACCACCTCCGGCGGCAACGCCCTGAAATTCTACGCTTCCCTGCGCCTCGATATCCGCCGCGGGCAGTCGATCAAGAAGGGCGAAGAAATATTGGGCAGCCAGACCAAGGTGAAGGTGGTGAAGAACAAGATGGCGCCTCCGTTCCGCGTCGCCGAATTCGAGGTCATGTTCAACCAGGGCGTGAACCGTTACGGCGAACTGGTGGATATGGCGGCCAATGTCGGCATCCTCGACAAGTCGGGCAGCTGGCTGTCGTACGGGGACAACCGCATCGGCCAGGGCCGCGACAACGCCTGCCAGTTCCTGCGGGACAATCCGGACATCGCCGTCGAAATCGAGGAAAAACTGAACAAGACCCTGTACGAGCATCTGACCGAAGCTCCGGCAAAGGACGAGGACGATGCGAAGGCGCCCGCCGCCGCCGCGGAAAAAGAACCGGAGGCGCCGGGAGTGGAGGACGAGGAACTCATGGATGAGGTCGCATAATGGCTGACAAGGCCACGGAACTTGAGAAAATCCTCGCATCGGCCTCGCTTCTGGTGGGGAAATCGGAAACGTGCGTGCTTTCCTCCCTCGCCGTGGACGGATATCCGGCCATGCGGGCCATGCTTGCGCCAAGAGAACGGACAGGAATGAAGCAATTGATTTTCACCACCAACACGTCGTCCATGCATGTCGATGAATTCCATGTCGATCCCAGGGGCTGCGTTTATTTTTACGACCCTAAATTATTCCAGGGTTTGTTGTTGCGGGGCACTGTCGAGATAGATGACTCAAAGGAAATGCGCGAACGCGTCTGGCGTGACGGCGATGAGGTATACTATCCATTGGGAGTGACCGACCCGGATTATACCACAATGACCTTCACAGCAACTCAAGGTCGATGGTATGAAAACTTCATCAAGGTTGATTTCTATCTCGAGGAGACCACATGACCAGCGCGGCATTCGATGTCAAGGCGGTTGATTGCAAGGCGGTTCGCGTCGTCGGCGTGAAAACGACGGCGACAATGGAAGGCGCGCTCAAGGAATGTTCCAAACTCTGGGGCGACTTTATGCCGAGGATGCCGGAAATTCAACTCGACGGCGAGATGCGGTCATACGGCGTGTCCGTGATGATCGGGTCGGATACGGACAAATTCGAATATTGGGCCGCGCTTCCCGTTGCCGCAGACGCTCCGGTTCCGGCTGGCATGGTTGATATGACGCTTCCCGCCGGTCTCTACGCCGAATGCTGGATAACAGGCCTCGACAAGTTGACCGACTGCTTCAACTACATCTATTCCACCTGGCTGCCCGCACACACGGAATACGAAATGGAAGCCGCCAATCCCGGCTATGAACTATACCTGTCGGACTATGAAAAGACCGGACGGATAGGCATCTACTTCCCGATAAAGAAGAAATAGAAAATCCCCCCCACTGTCGGATCCCCCTCCGTCAGAAAACCCCAAAGAAAGATGGCCCTGCCTTTAGCGGCAGGGCTGTCGTGTTTGTCGTGGTCCACCAGCCTTTTATGCATATGTCGGAAAAAAATAAAAGGGATCGACGCCGCACGGCGACAAGGTTTATTCGTGATCTGTATTTAGAATAAACCAACTGTCAGTGTAGTTGTTCAATCCACCAAGCGTTTTACGTTGTATGGCAATGTAAAATGCTCAGCCCTTTTATGGAGGCATAATGCAAAACGCCCTGCCTACCCGAGTCCTTCGGGTGTTGTCGTTCGTGTTCGCGCTGTTCGCGTCATTTTATATTTCTTCGATTTCTTCAGTGTCGGCGGTGGAGTATATCGCGCCGGATGTCAACCAGAGGGTCAAGGCGGCCACTGTCATGGTCCATCTCGAATACCAGAGTCCGGGTTCCGAGCACCAGGTATCCTGGGGCACCGGGTTTGTCATCGGCGACGGTCTGGTCATGACCAACGCCCATGTGGTACGGGACCAGGAGCCGATCCGCATCTTTATTCATAACGAGTACCTGCCCGTCACCGAAGCGAAGATCGTCGCGGGGCACGCCTGCCTGCTTTGCCGTTTTCGACGCGGGTCAGCCCGTATGAGAACGTCTTTGCCTTTGGCTACCCCGGCCCGATGCGGGCAAATTCGGTGGCGCAAATCCCCATGGTCGTCACCGGCGGAAAGATCAACGGGATCATCCAGGCCAATCCGTACCTTCTTATGCACACCGCCTTGTGCAAAAGCGGCAACAGCGGCGGCCCGTTGATCAATGCCCGGGGCGAAGTCGTCGGCATGCAGACATGGAGCACCGATCCCGACGGAGTCGAGGGCGTGTTGTCTTTCGCCATCGGCAGCGAAGGGTTGGCCGCCTTCGTGCAGCAGGCGGGAATCAGGCCGTATATCGCAGGGTAAAATTACCACGAAGAACACAAAAAAACACGGAGAACCCAAAGCGGTTCTCCGTGTTCTTTTGTGTTGTACTTGTTACTCTTCTGTCTCAACCCCGGCAAACATGGCGCTGCAGAAATCCTTGGCGCTGAAGGGGGCGAAATCGTCCTCCTTTTCTCCCACGCCTATAAACTTAATGGGGAGCTTGATTTGCCGGTTGATGGCGATGACGATGCCTCCCTTCGCCGTGCCGTCGAGTTTCGTGAGGACCAGCCCTGTGACGCCGACGCCTTCCGTGAATGTTTTGGCCTGCGAGAGTGCGTTCTGGCCTGTTGTCGCATCGAGGACTAGGAGAACTTCATGCGGCGCACCGGGGATTTTCTTGCCCGCGACGCGGCTGATTTTTTCCAGTTGCTGCATGAGGTTTGCCTTGGTGTGGATTCGCCCCGCGGTATCGACGATGACATAATCCATGCCCCTGGCGATCGCCGCGTCGCAGGCGTCGAAGACGACAGCGGCCGGGTCCGCGCCGTCTGCGTGGCGGACAATGTCGACACCGACGCGGCCGGCCCAGATGTCCAGCTGTTCCCCGGCGGCCGCGCGGAAGGTGTCAGCCGCCGCAAGCAGGACTTTGTAACCCTGCTGTTTGAGGAACTTGGCCAATTTAGCCGTGGTGGTGGTTTTCCCTGTGCCGTTTACGCCGACCATAAGAATCAGTGTCGGCCCTTCCGAACTTTTGGCAAGGCTTTCCTCGTCGGGAGCCAAACCCTCTGACAGCATGTTTTTCAGGAATTCGAGAATGTCTTCGGATTTCTCGATCTCCTTTTTCTTGTACTTGACGCGGATCTCGTCGACGACTTCGGCGGCCAATCTTGGTCCTACATCGGCGAGTATCAAGCGCTCCTCAAGCTCGTTGAGAAGCTCTTCGTCGACGCGGCGGCCGATGCGGAACACATCCCTGACATCCATGAAAAGAATTTCACGCGTCTTTTTGAGGCCGCGCTTAATCTTGTCGAAAAAACCCATGTAATGCCTTTCAGGATTAGTTGCTTATTTGCTCAGTTCCCAGATCATGTAATCCCAGCCGCGGCTGTAGAATATGATCGCCATGAGGAGGGAGAGGATGAAAATCACAGCTGCGGCGATTGCGGCAATGGTCCAGATTTTTCCGTCGCGTTCGGCATTCCTGGACCGTGAAAGGGGGGGCAGGAAATACCCGAGAGCCGCTCCGGCGATCATGCCGCCGATGTGAGCCGCGTTGTCCGCACCGGCCACCAGGCCGAAGATGACTATGTAGACGGCCCAACGAACCAGCTGGGAACCAAGAAATTCACCGATGTGGTAGCGGTTTTTGTAATAGGTGCCGAGAAGCAGGCCGAGGATGCCGCATATGGCTCCCGACGCCCCGGCGGAGTTGACCGGCCTGCCGAGGATCATGACATTCCAGAAAAAGCTGCTGAACGCGGCGAATGCACCCGTCAGTATGAAGACGGCGAATACGGTTTTGGCGTTCCAGAGTTTTTCGGCCAAACGCCCGAGATCCCAAAAGGCCCAGCAGTTGAAAAGGATATGGACAATGCCGAAATGCAAAAAGCACGACATGACGAAGCGCCACACCTGCCCGTGTGTGAGGATAATCCAATGGAAATTTGATCCCAGTCGGATATAGGTGAACTGCGATAGGTTCGGGAAGGAGAACAACCCGCCGTACGGCTGGGTGCGATATTCGTCAGGTAATGTCATGTCGGTGATGAACTGCAAAAGGAAGAAGACGCATATCGTGCCGACAATGGTGCGGGTGGCGACGGCATCCTGTGAGAGAAAACGCTTTAGCCAGCCGCGCCAGCCTTTTTCGGGGCCAAGCCGCTTGGCGCAGTAGGGGCAGAACTCCTGGTCCGCCTTGACCAGGTTGCGGCAGCCGGGACAGGACACGAGACCGCTTTGACTATTGTTGTTACCGCGAAAATACCAATCAGCCATGATGTATAGTGCCTTACAAGTCTTTGATGAGGGTCCAAAGAGCTTCCGAATTGGCTGCGGCGAAAAGTTTGTGCCGCATGCCGTCGTCGCGGAAGATGCTCGATGCCCGGGCCAAGTAGCGCAGCCAATCGGTCTGGCTGTCTTCAGGCATAGCGACCAGGAGTATGAGCCGGACAGGTTCATTGTCCAGGCTGCCGTAGTCGACGCCTTTTCTGAGAACTGTCAGGGCGGCCGTGGGGTAACGGACCGCGGGCACCCGTACGTGCGGCGTGCCGATGCCGAGACCAAGGCCGGTCGCCAGTGCTTCTTCCCTTTGCCAGGTCGCCGCGGAGACACGGGAAAAATCAGAGATGTTCGGGGAATCTCTCAGCAGTTCCAGCGTACCGTCTATGGCCTGACGCTTATTTTTCGCATCGATGACAGCCACCCGTTCCTGTGACAAATATTTACTGAAATCAGACATTTGCAACCTTCCTTCTGTTCTGTCTTCAAATTACGTGAAGACGGCGCTCCGGCAACGAATGCCATTTGCGACATGGCATCGTTTTTGATAAAACACCGGAACACTAGTATTTTGTCCTTGTGTTCCGCGCATCCCCGCGCATGCAGGAGAGGACACAGTCGCATGACGCCGTACAAAAGGCGATAGGAAAGTATACCGAAGACAGCGTATTGGCGAAAGAGTCTTTTTATTCTCCTAAGTATGGGACTGAATATCCTCCCCGTCAATGCAGTTGCAATATTTTGCCAACATGCTTAAATATACTGGTATATGATCTGTGTAGCGACCGCCGTGCGCGGCATCGTCCATATTCGGGAGTCAATGCAATGCGTGGCAAAAAAGGGGCGTTTATCCTTGAAGCGATCCTTGTTCTCTGCGCCATTCTGGCGATAGTGGGAATTATCGTGCCCTTTGCCATCAGAGCGAATGACAACTCCAATCGCCTCAAGTGCCTGGAGAACCTGCGCATTATCGGCGAGGGAGTGCGCCAATGGTCTCTGGAACATGACTATGCCCTGCCGCCCGGACGGGGGATGTCCGGATTCTGCAATTCCGTCGACGGCCACCCAATGCCGGGAAATATGTACGCCATAGAACCGGGCCTCAATGCGCTGTGGGATAAAGGCAATGGCGTTATCAAGGATGTGAACGTGTTTCGTTGTCCCGCCGACAGAAACCTTGAGCCGCCGCCTCAGCCTGGCGAGGATTTCACCTCCCCTGGCCAGCTGTCCTATTCGATGACCGGGCATCTTTATCCGACGGATCCTGCGAATAAGGTGATTGTCGCGGACAAAAGCGACAGAAGCCATATCAACGGCTCCTATATTGGAAGTGGGAACCATAATCACCGCTTCATCAATGTGTTGTTTTTCGATGGAAGCGTGCGCACAGTTACCAAACCGATCCTTCCGCCCGGTACGGGTTCGGATCCGGGCAGTATTTATGTGATGGAAACGGGCGACCAGTACGATACCTATCTCGAATAGCGTCGCCTATTGCGTTTTAAACTGTACCTGACTATTTCTTGGCGCTTTTCGGTCGATACCGGTTGCGCTGGAAAACGCAGCAATGGACCAGGAAAAAAAGTGCTGACGGGGGATAAAAAAAATGCCTGATGAAAAAGAAGACCTGGCGGTAATTTTCGATCTGGGTCGCGTACTTTTGAACATTCATGTCGACGGCCCGAAATTTGTCGCTCTGATGGAAAGCATGGGCATCAATCCCCAGGAAGCCTTTTCCACCTACTGGCAGGAACCGGAGGTGGAATGGCATATGATCGGGACCATCAATTCGTTTCAGTTCTACCAGGCGGCGGTGGACAGGCTGAATCTGACGGTCAGCTACGAAGATTTCGTCGATGCCTGGTGCGACATGTTTACGCCGATGCCGGGAATGAAGGAAATTTTTGAACGCGTCGAGGAGAGACATGTCGTAGGTTTATTGTCCGATACCGACTCGTTGCACTGGGCCAAAGCCAAGGAATTGCTCCCCTGGCTGCGACGCGTCGAAAAACCGACTTTGTCGTTCGAAGTGGGCCATGTCAAGCCAAGCAGGGAAATTTACCTTCTCGCGGCGCAAAACTGTGGCCGCACTCCCGACGACTGCCTCTTTATCGATGATTCCGAAATTAATGTGGATGGCGCGCGGGATGTGGGCATGGCGGGGCTTGCCTTTACGTCTCCGGAGCGTTTGGCCAGGGATCTGTCAAAACTGGGCATTATATAAAGCGAGCCGGAACGACATATTGCAATACCGGTGTCAGAAATAAGCACGTGTCACTTGTCGTCCCGGTTCTACAAAATACGCATCTATGTACACAACACAACCGAATCCCGATTATTCAAGCATGGACGGGTTTTTCTGGTGTTCACGCCGCCATCCGGTTGTAAAGCCAGAAACCGGCAAGTGTTGCCGCGAGCGATCCCACGAGGTTGCATACCAGGGTCAATAGGGCGTGGGTGGGCCTGCCGGTGAGAAAGAGGGCGTGTATTTCCATGGAAAAGGCGGAGAAGGTGGTTAATCCGCCAAGGAATCCGGTGACAACCAGCAGCCGCGCCTCTTCAGGCAACGCCGCTCCGTGTCGGGTGAAAAAGGCGGATGCCAGACCTGCCAGGAAACACCCCGCAATGTTCGCCGTCAGCGTTCCGAGATGCATCCCGGAATACAATCCGCCGAGCGCTACCCCGGCGAGCCAGCGCAGACACGCCCCCGTTCCAGCTCCGATAAATACGCATGCGGCATTGCCGAACATTTTTCCCCTTTCTCTATAAACAGCCACCGCTCCACACTCCATATTGCCGGTCGGAATACAATACTATATGATAGCTGTGGTTGCGTCGCGCAATATTTTCATTTCCACATGCAAAGGATGGGAAGCAGTAAATGGCGAAAAAGAAGGCTCGAAAGGATGGGGAGGCGGCAAAATCCAGTGTTGTCGAGGAAAAAGACACGGGGGAAAGTCAGAAAAGCGCGCCGACGAAAAACAGGAACGGCGTGCTGATCCTCGGCTTTGTCGTGACGTTTGTGGTGGCGTTCGCTTTGGCGTGGCTGCTGTTCGGGGCAGGGCAGGGGAGTGGATCCCCGGCGCAAAACGAAGCGGAACAAGACGCGCCTCCGGCGCGCACCCTCTCGCCGGATGAATTCCGGGACTTTCTCACAGCCGTCGAGGCGGCGGATTTCAACGCCATGTCACGGCTGGGAAAACAGGTTTTTAAAAAAGGCGATCTGATCCCCAATTATGAAAATCTGTTTGCGGAATACGCCCTAGACGGCTTCCCGCCCTTCAATGTTTTCGGTTTTTACACGGTCGGCACCTCCGAAGCGGTATACCGGGTCATTCTTACCATGAACAGCGAGGACAATTCGGTGGAATCGTTCATGGCCGAGGAAATGCCGGTGATTCAATAAAGAAGACGCTCCGGGCCGGGAAAGGAGAACGTCATGGATAAGAAGGATTATCAGAAGCCCGACAAGGACCTTGCTGCGATCTGTGGACTATTCTGTGTTGCTTGCGACAATTTCGTGGACACGGTGGAAAATCATGAAAAACTGGCAAAAAAAGCGGCGGCAAGGGGAAAAAGCCTCGAAGACTGCCTATGTCGTGGCTGCCGCTCGGATACATTAAATTTTTTCTGCCGCGAACACTGCTATATGAAAACGTGCGCGGAAAAGAAAAATGTCGATTTTTGCGGCGAATGCGATGATTTCCCCTGTGCGGAACTGAAAGAGTTCCAGGCCGCCCGCCCGCACCGGATCGAATTGTGGGAATGCCACAAACGCATCATGGAGGCGGGATTTGAAACATGGCACAGTGAGATGCTGGAACGTTATTCATGCCCGCAATGCGGCTCGATCAATTCCGCCTATGACCTGAAGTGCAGAGGATGCGGTGGGGAACCCAGTTGCGAATATGTGAAAAACCACCACAATGAGATAGTAAAATTTCTTGAACAGTATAACTCAGGGAGAACCTGAAATGCCCTTTCTTGATGAAGCGATACGCCAGGCCCAATCGGCGATCGAGCACAAGTTCCTCTTTCGCAAGCTCGGCCTGCCGTATGATTACGCCTCGCCCCCCGACGAATTCCCTTCCAAGGCGTTCGCCACCGCCAAGGAGGCGCGCGGCAATCTTCCGAACCCCGCCGGTCTCGGGGCAGGATACCATTGCTCCTGCCGCAACCATGCCCTGCTGTTTGACGCGTATCTGCTGCGCATCGAACTCGGCATCGAGAGCGGCGCAGACGAACAGATACTCGACCGACTCATCGGCGGCCTAATCCGCATTGCCACCGTCGCGCCGAAATCGTTCCTCATAAGCGGCCTGGCCGCCGACGGGCGCGGTTTTTACGCCTGGACAAGCTGGCAAAACCATGCCGCCTGGGCCTTCGCGGCCGGTCGCGGCCTCACCACCGCCGCTATTTCACCGGAAAGCCAGGAAAAATTCCGTTCCATCGTCGGCAAGTGGCTGGACCGGGTCAAGCGTGATGAATTCGCCGTCAAATCAATAGATGGCAAGGTTATGGACCACGGCGACCTTGCAGCCGTGAACGGCGAAATAGGCCCGGTCTTTCTTGCCATGCTGCTGGTCGGTTGCCTTGCTTCCGGGGATATCGCGGAGCAGGAAGCGTACGAAATCAAGGCTGAGGAAGAGTCGCGTGCCAGGCTTGGGAAAACCGGCGCTTCCGTGGACGATATAGACGCACTTCTTTGGCGTCAGGCCGCGCTGTCCATCATTTCCAAACATGATTTCAATCCTGAACGTGCTGAACTGGCAAAGGAACGGATGCGGGAAAACGCCGGTCTCGCCGCCAAACTTGTGGGCGGCTGGAGAGATTGGGACCAATCCCTTGTGGACGCGGATATCAACCTTGACTGGCGGCGTTTCGCTAAAAAAAACCCGGCCGAGTCCTCCGGTCTCGGGTTCGATCCCGGCACGGAATGGGACAGGCTGAAAAACGAGGAGCCTCTCGCCAGGGGGCTCGCGGCCATGTTGATCATCTTTTGGGCTGAGGAAAAGGCGAGCGCCGAAGCAATCTCCGGGGAAGTGGAGGAGTGTCTGCAAGCGACCCCGTGGGACAAGCTGATGACGTTGCAGGCCGTTAGCCCCGCGGTCGTTCTGCATGTTCGCGGTGCGGAGATGGAGTTGTGGGATAAAGAGCTTTTCGCCACCAGGCACAACTTCCAGTTTGCCGAGGAATCTCTGGCGGCACGCTATCTCGAACCTGATTACGACGAGGTGCATCCGGAGCAGGCAGGCCACAGCGCGCCGCCCCCCGGCAAGAAGGGTCATGTGCCCAAGGGAGACGGGAAGCGCCGTAAACGGCGGCGGCGGAGATAATGTACAATTGTCAATTATCGATTGTCATTTTTTAAGGAGATTCCATGAAAGCCTTCGAAGAACTGAACATACCCGACAACCTGCGTTATGCCGAAGACCATGAATGGGTGTCTCCGGCCAAGCCGTATCGCATCGGCGTTTCCGATTTCGCGCAGGATGCCCTGGGCGACCTGACTTTTGTCGAATTGCCCGACGTCGGGCAGGAATTCGGCAAAGGGGATGAATTCGGCTCCCTTGAATCCATCAAATCCGTAAGCTCTCTCTACATGCCTGTCGGCGGGAAAATTATAGCGACCAATGAGGCGCTCGCGGACGATCCGGGCCTTGTCAACCGCGAACCTTATGCCGGTGGCTGGCTGATCGAAATCGAACCGTCCGACTTTGTCCAGGTGGACTCGCTGATGGACGCGGCATCCTATACCAAACACCTCGAGGATAATGCATAATGACTATGCGCTATTTTCCCCATACCGAGGCGGACATCACGGAAATGCTTGTCGCCATCGGAGTGACCTCTGTGGACGAACTGTTCAAAGCCGTCCCCGAAGATTGCCGGATGCGAACAGCTCCGGAAATTCCCGGTCCGCTGTCCGAGTGGGAACTCAGCCGCAAAGTCGAGACGCTTGCTTCCGACGGCGGCGGCGACTGGCGGGTTTTTGTCAATGCCGGTTCGCAGTCACATCAAGTCCCGGCGATCGTTCCATATCTCTCCGGCCGTTCCGAATTTCTCACCGCCTACACGCCTTACCAGCCGGAAATGAGCCAGGGCACACTGCAGGCGATTTTCGAATTCCAAACCCTCGTGAGCAGGCTTACCGGGCTCGCCGTCACCAACGCCAGCATGTACGACGGCGCGACGGCGATGGCCGAGGCTGCGCTGATGGCCCAGCGGGCGACCAAACGCCGCAACATCTATGTAAGTTCGCTGGTGCATCCGCATTGGCGGCAGGTGCTGGATACCTATCTCGCGCCATACTCCGACATCAAGGTGACGACACTCCCTGCGGATAAGGAAGGCAGGACCGACCTGTCCCTCATCGACGCGGAATACAAGCCCGCCGTCCTGGTCATGCAGTCTCCGAATTTCCTTGGCATTATAGAGGATCTGGCGGCTGCGGGAAAGAAGATCGCACACTGTGGCGGCCTTCTCGCTTCGGGATTTTCCGAACCCTTCGCGCTCGGAATTATCAGGTCGCCGGGCAGCCAAGGTGCGGACATCGCTTTTGGCGAAGGCCAGAGCCTCGGCCTTTCCCAGTCCTTCGGGGGGCCCGGCCTTGGTTTGCTGTCGGCAAAAACCGACCACATGCGCCAAATCCCCGGCCGTCTTGTGGGGGAGACCGTGGACAATCGCGGCCAGCGCGGTTTTGTCCTCACCCTCTCCACGAGGGAACAGCATATCCGCCGCGCCAAGGCGGTGTCGAACATTTGTTCGAACGCCGGGCACGCCGCCCTCACCGCCGCCATTTTCATGGCATCCGCCGGAGGCACCGGCTTCAGGAAAATCGCCCAGGCGAACCATGACCTTGCCGAATACCTCAAAGCCGGTCTTGTCGAAGCAGGACTCAGGCCGTTCTCCTCGGCTCCCACCTTCAACGAATTCGCTATGGTCGCGTCCTCCGACTTCGCCAGGAAACACGCGGGATTGCAGGAGAGGAAAATACTCGCCGGCATCGACCTGAGCAAGTATTTCCCGCAGATGCAGAATACCTGGCTTTTCGGCGTGACTGAAACGAAGAGTCGCCGCGACATAGACGAGCTGATCCGGGAGGTGAAGGCATGAACAAAAGCACTCAAGACGCGCATGGACCTGAAACGCCTGGCGCCAGCGGTTTGATCCTTAAAGAACCGCTCCTCTGGGAGCGCGGCCGCAAAGGTCGCGCGGCAATCAGCATTGACGATACGGGCGTTCCGTCCGTGCCGCTACCGGAGTCGGTCGCCGGTTCCGGGCCCGACTGGCCGGACCTTTCGGAATTGGATGTATCCCGGCACTATACGCGTCTGTCGACCTGGAATTTCGGCGTCGACAGCGGCATGTATCCTCTTGGCAGCTGCACCATGAAATATAACCCGAAGATCAACGAAAAGCTGGCCGCTCTTCCCGGCTTCGCCCATTCCCATCCCATGCTGCCTGCTTCGGCGACGCAGGGCGCTCTCCGGCTGATTCATGATCTCGAACTTTACCTCGCCAGGATCGTCGGCCTTGAGGCGGCTAGCATGCAGCCTGCCGCCGGCGCGCACGGCGAACTGTGCGGCATGCTGATGATCGCAGCCTATCACCGGCATAACAAGACGGTGAAAACAAAAGCGCTGGTTCCCGATTCGGCGCACGGCACCAATCCGGCCACCGCCGCCATGTGCGGATTTGCAGAAGTGAAAGTGCCGATGGGGCCAGGCGGCAGGCTTGACCCCGCCGATGTCGAAAAATTGATGGACGGCGAAACGGCCGGCATCATGATCACGAATCCGAATACTCTGGGCATTTTTGAAAGCGGCCTTCCCGAAATCAGCCGAATCGTCCACGAGCGCGGCGGCCTGGTCTATGCCGACGGCGCGAACCTCAACGCCGTCATGGGCCGCGTGGACATGTCCAGGATGGGCGTTGACGTGATCCATTACAACCTGCATAAATCAATGTCCACCCCGCACGGCGGCGGCGGGCCGGGCTCCGGGCCGGTTGCAGTCAGCCAGGCTTTGGTCCCTTATCTGCCGGGGCCGCGCGTGGTCGAAGCGAACGGCGCATTCGCATGGGAGGAAAACCTGCCGTTGTCCATCGGTAGGCTGCATGCTTTCCACGGCCAGTTCGCCATTGCCGTAAGGGCGTATGCGTATATTCTCAGCCTCGGCAAGGAACTGAAAAACGCCAGCGGGCTTGCCGTTTTGAACGCAAACTATATTCAGGAAAAACTGAAGGCTCGCTACGACCTGCCTTTCGACCAGTCATGCATGCATGAATGCGTCTTCACGAATGCCAAACAAAAACAAAACAAGATCGCCACCCTTGACATCGCCAAGCGGCTTATCGACCTCGGCTTCCACCCGCCGACAGTGTATTTCCCGCTGGTGGTGGATTCGGCAATAATGATCGAGCCGACAGAAACGGAATCCAAGGAGAATTTGGACGAGTTCATCGCCGCGATGCTACAGATCGCAGATGAAGCGGAAGACAATCCGGAACTCTTGCATCAAGCGCCGACCATTACCAAGGTCGGGCGGCTTGACGAAACGACGGCGGCGAGAAAGCCGAAATTGACCGGTGATATGTAATTTCGTCCTGTTAAGTAGCTTTACGTATAAATTTTTTATTTCTGGATAAAAACAGGAAAATCCCATAACTCTTTTTTCGGCAGGTGGATAATGGATAATTATTCATCTGCCGATTTATTATTCGAAAATAAAAATCGTTTGTTTAGATATTTACCTTGACTTAAGGAAATTTTTACCTATATATAAGGGAGATTAAAAGCAATAATTCCTTAATTCTATATATTTAAAATTGCACTCAAAAAAATAAAAAGGTATACAATTATCCTGGAGTATGCTATTTAAGTCTAACCGTGTTTGTGCGTGGTTCAAGACTTTTAAATTAGTATGTATTTTTTGAGGAGTAAAGTAATGGATTGGAAAAGCTATTATAAAGAAAAAGTGACGACTGCGGACGAAGCTGTCAAGCTGATCAAGTCCGGAAACAGGATCGCGGTAAGCCACGCCTGCGGCGAACCAACCTTTGTCATCGATGCGATGATCCGCAACAAAGAGAATTATCGCAATGTGGAAATCGTGCACATGGTGCCGATGGGTAAGGCCGAATATGCCCAACCCGGCATGGAACCGTATTTCATCCACAATTCGGTTTTTGTCGGCGGCTCGACCAGGGGTACGATCAAGGCCGGGCACGGCGATTACACCCCCTGCTATTTCTCGCAAATCCCGAACCTTTTCCATCGCACTCTGCCCCTTGACCTCGCCATCGTCCATGTCTCCAGTCCCGATGAACACGGCTATTGCAGCTGCGGCGTCGCCGTCGACTATTCGAGGACCGCTGCGGAGCAGGCGCCGGTCGTCATCGCCCAGGTCAACAAGCATATGCCCCGCACCCTTGGCGACACCTTTGTCCACGTCTCCAAATTCAACGCCATCGTCGAGCACGACGAGCCGATCATCGAACTCCAGCCGCCGAAGATCACTGATGTCGAAAAAGCAATCGGCGAAAACTGCGCCAAATTGATCAATGACGGCGACTGCCTGCAGCTCGGCATCGGCGCTATCCCGGACGCCGTCCTCCTGTTCCTCAAGGACAAGAAGAATCTCGGTATCCACTCGGAAATGTTCAGTGACGGCGTGGTCGAACTTGTCGAAGCAGGCGTCATCAACAACAGCGTCAAGAATTTCCACCGCGGCAAGGCGATCGCGACGTTCCTTATGGGCACGCAGCGCCTCTATGATTATGTCCACAACAACCCGGCCGTCGCCATGTACCCCGCGACCTATGTCAACGATCCCTTTGTCGCCGGGCAGAACGACAACCTCGTCTCCGTCAACTCCTGCGTCCAGATCGACCTTCTAGGGCAAGTTTGCTCCGAGTCCGTCGGCATGACCCAGATCAGCGCCGTAGGCGGCCAGGTCGATTTCGTTCGCGCCGCGGCCCTTTCCAAGGGCGGCCGTTCCATCATGGCCATGGGTTCCACCGCGGGCGGCGGCAAGATTTCGAAGATCGTTCCGATCCTCGACGAAGGTGCGGCAGTCACCACCAACCGCTACGATGTCGAATACGTCATCACCGAATACGGCATTGCCAATCTGAAATACCGCACCCAGCGCGACCGGGCGCGTATGCTCATCGACATCGCCCACCCGCAGTTCCGCGACGAACTCAAGGCGGGCTTTGAAAAGCGCTTCAACACCAAATACTAGAACCGCTGAACAGGGTTTTTGTTGCGTATTTTAACACAGGGAACACGGAGGACACAGAAAAGCACCGAGAGGAATCGCCAACTAGATCTCTCTGTGGTTTTGTGTTCTCCGTGACCACTGTGCTGAATGACCGTATATCAAGAAATTCCGCTTCGGATCATAACAGCGACGGACTGGGTCCGCCGGAAAAGTCATATTGTCGGTATGGAGATAATAATGGATTTTGAACTCAGCAATGAACACGAAATGGCACGCCAGCTTTTCCGTGAATTCGCGGAGACCGAGGTCAAGCCGCTGGCGCAAGACCTGGACGAGGAAGAACGCTTCCCCGACGAAACAGTCGCGAAGATGGCCCGCTACGGCTTTCTGGGCATTCCCTTCCCCAAGGAATTCGGGGGGCAGGGCTGCGACACATTGACCTATGCCATGTGCGTTGAGGAAATGTCCCGCGTCTGCGGCACCACCGGGGTCATCGTCTCCGCGCACACCTCGCTCGGCTGCGAACCAATCCGCAAGAACGGGACTCCGGAGCAGATCGAGAAGTTCCTGACTCCGATGGCGAAAGGTGAAAAGCTCGGCGCTTTCGGCTTGACCGAGCCCGCCGCCGGTACGGACGCGTCCGGCCAGCAAACCAAGGCCATCCTCGACGGCGACAACTGGATCTTGAACGGCACCAAGATCTTTATCACCAACGGCGGCAAGGCCAGCACCTACGTCATTTTCGCAATGACCGACAAGTCGAAGGGCAACAAGGGCATTTCCGCCTTTATTGTCCCCTCCGACGCACCCGGCTTCTCCATCGGCAAGAAGGAATTGAAGATGGGTATCCGCGGTTCCGCCACCACCGAACTTGTTTTTGAAAACTGCATCATACCGAAGGACAACCTCCTCGGCAAGGAAGGCAAGGGCTTCAACATCGCCATGGAAACGCTTGACGGCGGCCGTATCGGCATCGCCGCGCAGGCTCTCGGCATCGCCCAGGGCGCGTTCGACGAAACCGTCGCCTATGTCAAGGAAAGAAAGCAGTTCAACAAGCCCATCGCCGCGTTCCAGAACACCCAGTTCCAGATAGCCGACCTGAAGGCCAGGATTGAAGCAGCCCGCCTCCTCGTTTATTCGGCCGCCTGCGCCAAGGACCGCAAGAAGAATTACTCAGTGGAAGCCGCCATGGCCAAGCTGTTCGCGGCGGAAACGGCGATGGCTGTCACCACCAAGTGCGTGCAGCTTTACGGCGGTTACGGTTACACCCGCGACTACCCGGTCGAACGCATGATGCGCGACGCGAAGATCACCGAGATCTACGAAGGGACCTCCGAAGTCCAGCGCATGGTCATCGCCGCGTCCGTGATCGGGAAGTTGAGAAACGCCGCCAAGCCTGTCTGATTACCGATTAATATGGAATTATCTGAGGAGTCCATGACATGAAAGTCATTGTCTGCATAAAGCAAGTTCCCAACACCAATGAGGTGAAGCTGAACCCGGAAACCGGCACACTCATCCGTGACGGCGTTCCCTCCATCATCAACCCGGACGATAAGGCAGGCCTCGAAGCCGCCCTGCGCCTCAAGGACAAATTCGGCGCACACGTCACCGTCATCACCATGGGGCCGCCGCAGGCGGACGCTGCGTTGCGCGAATCCCTCGCCATGGGCGCTGACGAAGCGGTCCTCGTCACCGACCGCGCCTTCGGCGGCGCCGACACCTGGGCGACTTCGTCCACCCTCGCTTCCGCGATCAAGCATTTCGACTACGACCTCATCATCACCGGTCGTCAGGCCATCGACGGCGACACCGCCCAGGTCGGCCCGCAGATCGCCGAACACCTCAAGCTCCCGAACATCAGCTATGCCGAAGAAATCGACGTCAAGGACGGCTTTATCACCGTCAAGCGCCAGTACGAAGACCGCTACCACATGATCAAGTGCAAGATGCCCTGTCTCATCACCGCGCTCGCCGAACTCAACCCCCCGCGTTATATGACGCCCGGCGGCATTTTCGACGCCTACCGCAACCAGGAAATCAAAACCCTCGTCCGCAAGGATCTCGACGTCGACGATTCCAATATCGGCCTCAAAGGCTCACCCACCCGCGTTTTCCGCTCCTTCACCAAGGGCGTCAAGGGCAAGGGAACCGTGGTTACGATGGACCCCGCGGACTCCGCCAACTGGCTGGTGGATCGTCTTGCCGAAAAGTTCATACTCTAGGCCGTTGTCGTGCATACTGTGTACTATCAGGAAGGACTGAAAACCAATGAATATCAAGGAATATAAAGGCGTCTACGTTTTCGTCGAACAGCACGACGGCCATATCATGGGCGTCGCCTACGAACTGATCGGCAAGGGCAAGGTTCTGGCGAAAGAACGGAAGGCCGAGGTTACCGCCGTCGTCCTCGGCAGCAAGATCAAGGACCTGCCGAAAAAACTCGCGGAGCACGGCGCGGACAACGTCATCATCGTCGACGATCCGGCGCTGGAAGTGTATATGACCGAGCCATACACCAAGGCTCTCACCGAAGTTGTTCTGGCGAAGAAGCCGGAAATCGTCCTCTATGGCGCGACCGCGATCGGCCGCGACATGGCTCCCAGGGTGTCCGCCCGCGTCCACACCGGCCTCACAGCCGACTGTACCGGTCTTGACATCTCGGACAAGGACAACTCCCTCGGCGAAGGCCATCTGATGATGACCCGTCCCGCTTTCGGCGGCAACATCATGGCCACTATTCTCTGTCCCGAATTCCGCCCCCAGATGGCCACGGTCCGCCCCGGCGTCATGCAGCGCATCGAGCCGGTCAAGGGCGCGACCTGCCCGGTCGAGGAATTCAAGGTTGCCGGCCTCGAAGGCTCCAAGAACGTCGAGATCCTCGACATCATCAAGAAGGTGTCGGAACGGATGGACGTCATGGACGCCAAGATCCTCGTCTCCGGTGGCCGCGGCCTCGGCCATCCGGAAAACTTCAAGCTTCTGGAAGAGTTGGCTGCGCTGTTCCCCAATGCCACCATCTCCTCCTCTCGCGCGGCGGTTGACGCCGGCTGGCAGCCGAAAGACCGCCAGGTCGGCCAGACGGGCAAAACAGTCCGCCCGAACCTTTACATCGCCTGCGGCATTTCCGGTGCGATCCAACACCTCGCCGGCATGGAAGAGTCCGAGATCATCATCGCCATCAACAAGGACGAATCGGCCCCGATTTTCGAAGTCGCGGATTTCGGCGTCGTCGGCGACGTTCTGAAGATTCTCCCGATGTTCACCGAAGCCGTGAAAAAGGCGATCGCCAAGAAGGAAGACTAGCCTTTCACCGGCACGTTTTTCCGCGTAATATCAAGAGCGGATGCCTGGTAAACGGGCATCCGTTCTTTTTTTGACATAAGTCATTAATTTTGTTGCCACGCGAACGAAATCATTTTATAGTAAACCCTTGGTCAAAATTTTCAGGCCTGTGAACAGCACGGCATTCTTATTCATATTATTTTGGGCTGGGAGAAGTAAGAAATGATTGTACTTGTCATTAATTGCGGTTCTTCATCAATCAAGTATCAACTGTATGAAATGCCTGCCAAGAAAGTTTTGGCTAAAGGTTTGGCGGAAAAGGTGGGCGAGGAATCCAGTTTCCTCACCCATCGTCGTGGCGACGAAAAGTTCGAAATCGCCAAGCCTATTGCCAACCACAAAGTTGGCATCGAAATGATCCTTGCCTGCCTCACGGACAGCAAAATGGGCGTCCTCGGCAATGTCAAGGAAATCAGCGCCGTCGGCCACCGCGTCGTCCATGGCGGCGAGAAGTACTCGGACTCCATGCGGATCGACCAGGACGTCCTGTCGGTGATCGAGGAATGCTGCGACCTCGCTCCCCTTCACAATCCGCCGAACCTCGTCGGCATCCACGAGTGCAGGAATGCGCTCCCCGGCGTGCCGATGGTCGCCGTGTTCGACACCGCCTTCCACCAGACGCTCCCCCGCGAAGCCTATATCTACGGGCTTCCGTACGAATCGTATGAGCGCTACCGGATCCGCAAATACGGCTTCCACGGCACCAGCCACGCGTACATCACCCACCGTTGCGGCGAATTGCTGAAAAAGCCCACGTCCGAACTCAACATCATCACCTGCCATCTTGGGAACGGCTGTTCCATGGCGGCGGTGAGAGGCGGCAAATCCGTCGACACCACGATGGGCTTCACCCCCCTCGCCGGCTTGGTAATGGGTACCCGTTGCGGCGACATAGACCCTGCGATCATCCCGTTTCTGATGTCGAAGCCGGAATATTCAAAAGTCATGGATATCGACAAGCTCCTCAACAAAAAATCCGGCCTTCTCGGCATCAGCGGTGTTTCCAACGATATGCGTAATCTCGCCGACGCCGCCGAGAAAGAAGGCCCCGGTTCGCGCGCGCAACTGGCGATCGATATCTTCTGCTACCGGGTCAAGTCCTTCATTGGCCAGTATATGGCAGTCCTCGGCAAGGTCGACGCCATCTGCTTCATGGGCGGCATCGGCGAAAACGGCTGGGCGGTGCGTGAAAAATCCGTTGCCGGGCTCGACAACTTCGGCATCGTCCTCGACCGCGAAAAGAACAAGGAAATGCTCTTTGGCAAGGAAGGAGATATCTCCATGTCCGGCTCCAAGACCCACATCATGGTCATCCCGACGGACGAGGAAGGCTGGATCGCCGAGGAAACATACAAGCACTGCAAATAACAACGCTACTGCAATGAAAAAACAAAACCCGGACTTATGTCCGGGTTTTTTTTGTGAAAAGGCTTTTAAAAATACATTCCGGGTGGAAGCGGCGGTTCCTTTGGGTTGTATGCATCTTCACCATAGGTCTGTGAAGGTGTCGCCGTCTGTCTTTCCTTTGAAGGCGTTTCTTTAGCTCGGGTTTGGGTAAGGGGAGGCGGGATATCCTTTTTCCTGGTGAACGATGAAAGGAAGGTCTGCGACTTTGCTTTCTGTTCAGCCGGTCTCTCCACTTCCGATGGGAGGGATTGGCCCTTGCTGTCCTTTAAGGAGAGTTTGGGCATATTGAATTTGGGCTCTTCTTGCTTTGCCGATTTGCCCCGTTGTGCAGCATTTTCGGCAGGCTTGAACTTGATCATCGGTGCTTTTTCTTCCGGAGCCTGTGCTGCAGGTTCAACTGGAGCGGGCAAAAAAGTGCTCTCGACCGCTTTATCCTGCTTCGCAATAGGTGTATCCCTTGGGAGGGACATGGGCAGCCGCACAGTGGCGGTAGGCGCGGCCTTTCCCGGGCCCATCGATGCCGGATGGGCCATTGCCGAAATTTCTTCTTGAGTCGCCGGGAACAACAACGGCGGAACCGCCCGTGCTGCTGCGGCAACCGCCTCCGGCGAGGGCGAAATGACCATATCTTCGGGATTCGATAGTTTGGCTGTCGCAACTGCGACTGGGGGGCTTTCAGCTCCTGAGGGGAGGGAAGACAACAATTCAGGCGGCAGGGAAGGAGGTGTACTCTTCGCTGAAACGTTATTGGATGCAAATTGAGAAATTGATTCACTTGCAGTTATGTTGTTCTGCATCCCCGTAGGATTCTGTCTCGCCGCCGGGGGAGCGATGGGGGCGCTTGGCTGGCTGACCGGTTGCGCGCCGGAGAGGAAAAAGTCGGCGGCGGTAATGCCTTCCATCGGCACCCGGGTGGTGGGAGCGGGTTGTCGTGCGTCCTCCTTGGCTACCGGTATTGGCAGGCTCGCCAGGGAGACAGGTTCCGGGCTGGCTATTTCCATGTGTTCCGGATACGACGTCACCCGAGGAATGATCGGGGGAATCTCATTCTGGAAAGCTGTGTGTGTCGCCGGAGAAGCGGAAAAACTCGGGTGCGGCGCAGAGAAGTTGAAGATATCGTCTTGCTTTTGCATGGACACACTATTTTGTAATGCCGGTTCCTGACGTATAACTACCGGCGGGACGATGACTCCCGGCTGATAGAGGTTTGCCTGCCTCTCTGCCGCCGGGGGTAGCGGTTGGGATGCCTGCGTCATCGGTGGCGTTACTGGGGAATTTTTCATGGAAATTTTGTCGAGAGCTAAAGTTTCTGGCGCAATGACGCCGGGAATACCGTAATCAACGACAGTTTGTACCGGTATGGCGGCAGCGAAATCAAGTGATCCATCCCTTGGATTGACTGCTGCTTCCACGAGTCTAGGGCGACTCATCGTGTCGGGAGCTGCCGGGGGGAGGCTGATTTTCACCTGACCTACAGCTTTGGCCTGGACGCGTTCTGTCGGAGACGGCGGGACAATGCCCCAAACGTTATTGTTCTGCAATCCGGGGGTCGAACCCGGAGCCATGAACGAGAATTCCTCCGCCTGCACGGCGGACGAAAATACCAGCATCACAAGCAGTGCTATTCGGTTGAATTTCATAATGCTATCCTTAATACCAGGAGTACGTGTATAATTATTTTATCGGCAGGAAAAGGCGGTCGGATTCACCGAATCATGGTAAAGTCGCAAAGAACTGCATGGCAGTAAAACTTTAGCCCGCTATACTCTTGCTGTTGAAGTTGAAAAAAGATATGATCATAGGGAGATGAAAAGAGGACGGATGGCGTCTTGCCGGAGGTTGCATTTTATCGGAACGGTTCAAGGCGTCGGTTTTCGCTGGACTGCCAAGAAATTGGCGGACCGGCTGCGTTTGGACGGCTGGGTCAGGAATGACGCAGACGGCGGTGTGACTCTGGTCGCCAAAGGTCCGGATGCTGATATCGATACACTGGTGGAAAATATCGACGAGGCATTTGGGATGTATATTGAAACAATGGAAAGTCGGGATGAACCCGCCGGGAAGGTTGGCGCTGGATTCGACATTATCCGCTGACGGCATTCGACTGGTTACTAATTGCCGTTACCGTTCATGAATAGCGGTCGCCGCGCGAAACGGATACACTTTCCTTGTTCTTGAAACCTGCCAAACATGGTTGCAACCATGGATGCGTGATTTTCTGTTTCACGTATCACCGGGGTTGCCTTGACTGTTCGCTCCATGTCTGGTATTGAATAACGAATTCAACCCGCGAACAGTGTGCAATGGAGAATTCAGTGCGATTCGCCATTTTCGGTGATATACACGGCAATTATGAAGCATTGGACGCGGTCCTTAACGACTGCGAGTCCTGTGAAGTGGATAATTATATTTGTCTCGGCGATATGGTCGGCTATGGCGCGAACCCGGACCAGTGTGTCGACCGCATACGCTCCATTGGTGCGCTCGCGGTCTGCGGCAACCACGACCACGCCGTTATTGGCGCTCAGAACCTCAGCTATTTCAATGCGCACGCCAGGGACGCTGTGATCTGGACCGCCAAACAACTGAGCCAGGAATCCAAAAACTGGATCCGATCCCTCTCACTTGTCGAGCATCTTCCCGATTTTTCCGTTGTCCACGGATCATTGCATTCCCCTGAATTGTTCAACTATGTGCAAACCATCAAAGACGCGGATTACAATTTCCGCCAGATGGACAAACCGCTTCTGTTCCTCGGTCACTCCCATTACCCGCTCGCTTTCTTCGACACCAGCCCCATGACATACACCCTTGACCCGGTAATACCTCTGGACCTTTCAGTGAAAACGGTGGTGAATGCTGGTTCCGTCGGCCAGCCGCGGGATGAAGACCCGCGCGCCTGCTTTGTCATCTACGATTCGGATGCGGCCTTGGTCGAACTGCGCCGCGTCGAGTATGACATTGATTCGGCTGCAAACAAGATCATCGAAGCCGGATTGCCGCAGACCCTGGCGCTCAGGCTGACCCTCGGCAAATAGCCATTCCCATGCACCTGACTATGTGCGATGAAGAAATTGCCGCGTATCCGCCTTGGTGGTGTATTTATTTTGTAGGCAATAATTGGAAGACTTTCTGTGGGTGTAAAAAAGCGGTAATTCTTCCATTTTTATTTGGGAGGCTTTTTCGCATGATGGAAGAGATGGAGCCTGTCCGCATTCTGGTGGTCGACGACGAAGCAGTCATACTTCATGTCGTGTCAGAGGTGTTGGCTAAGTACGGCGGATTTGAAG
This sequence comes from Planctomycetota bacterium, assembly GCA_036745875.1. Taxonomy (GTDB): domain Bacteria; phylum Planctomycetota; class SZUA-567; order SZUA-567; family SZUA-567; genus DAIOFH01. Next base: position 28,316 of record DAIOFH010000007.1, read on the forward strand.
TTGATTCAATTGACAGCAGCGTCGACGCGCTGAAACTGCTCAAACGGAAAAACTACCTCTGCGACCTTCTCCTCACCGACCTGCAGATGCCGGGCCTTACCGGGGAGGAGCTTATGACCCAGGCTCTGGAGATCCGCCCGGAACTAGGCGTCGTGGTCATCACCGCCTACGACAATGATGAAAACGCCTTGGCCTGCCTGAAGAAGGGCGCACTGGACTATATCGCCAAGCCGATCGAAGTCGAGAAGTTCCTGGAAACGATGAACAAAGCGGCGAAGGCGATACGTAATCCCGCCATCGATACGCAAGACCTTATCGAGGTGGAAACGCCACTTGTCGGTTGGATGGAAACGACCACCCCCAATGATGTCGAATACCTGGAGCGCTTCAACAGCTTTCTTACCCGTCTCCACAGCCTGCCGTTCAGTCTGCAGGAACGGAAAAACCTGCGGCTGGTGATAGACGAAATAGGCAAGAAAATCAAAACACTCAGCAAGGACACCGGAAAAAACAGCACGCTTAAGATGTCCTATACCGTGTTCTTGGAGCAACTTACGGTCGTTATCGAGGATTCGGAGATGGATTTCGCTTCGGATTGGAAGGCGGCGATGCGAATGGGGGAGAATGCTCCGCCGGAACTGCGGGCACAGATCAAACTCTTTTTCGATGTCATGGACGAAGTGCTGTTTTCCGAAAACGGAAACATCATTCTCATGTCGAAAAAGTTCAACACGTAAACCACAATTGTCAAGGTTCCGGCCAGCGTTCCTGCGGACCCCACAGGCCTGGTTCCGTCCCCAACACGCATACGTCCAGCCAGGCTTTCATGCGAGCCAGCCGTTCGCGGATCAGGTCGCGGCGGAAAGTCCCGGATTTTGCGGAGACTGCCACCGCATCCATGCCCCAGGATTTTGCGAGAAAGAGAGCCCTGGGCAGATGATAGGCCTGGCTTACCAGGACGACCTTGTCCCGCACGCCCCAGAGGCGGGCCGCACGGGCACAGCTGTCAAGGGTTCTTCGCCCGGCATAATCGCAGGCAATATCCTTTTCCGGCACGCCGTTGTTCACTAGCCACCGCTTCATCGCCTCCGGCTCGTTGTAGTCCCGGAAACGATTGTCTCCGGAGACCAGTATGCGTTTCACGAGGCCTTTTTCATAAAGGTCGAGGGCAGTTTCGAGACGCCATTTGAGCGGCCAGGACACGTCCCCGTCCTTCATCACGCGAGCGCCGAAAACAAGCGCCACTTTCCCCGCCGGCGCATCTTCGAGCCGGTAGATGCGGCCTTCCGCTTCGGCCATCACCCGGTGGTGCGCATACCATGCACCGCAGATGAAAAACGTTCCGGCAAAAATGACGGCGGCCGCACACCAGCAGAACAGTTGCCTGACCGACGGGCTACGGCGCTGCGGGAAGCCGTTCGAAGGGATTCCATCGGAATGCTCTGGGACGTGGGGCGAGTCTTGGTCTGGCGTCAAAATGGCTGGTTTCCTTTCAGATCAGGTTTACTTGTCCCGAACCTTTGACGATTCTTCCTACGACGGACGCTTTGCATCCGGCTTTTTTCAGCTTGCCCAGGACTGTTTCCGCCGCCGCCGGCGTCGTCACCATCACCATGCCGATACCCATGTTGAAGACGCGGAACATTTCGGTTTCCTTGACATTGCCTGCGTCCTGGATCAATTTGAAAATGGGCGGAACCTGCCAGGAGCCGAGGTTGAACTCGGCGTCGCAATCCGCGGGAAGGACGCGCGGCACATTTTCGATCAGGCCGCCGCCGGTGATGTGGGCGAGCGCGCGGATCGGGCGCTTGACCTTGTAGGCCATGAATGCGGCGAGGACGGGTTTGACATAGATGCGGGTCGGGGTGAGAAGCTCTTCCCCGAGAGTTTTTCCGAGTTCCGGGATCTTGTCCTTGAGCTTGTAGCCGGCGGCTTCGAGAAGGGCTTTTCGCGCGAGTGAATACCCGTTCGAATGCAGGCCGGAGGAGGGCAACCCGATGATGACGTCTCCAGCTTCCACCTGAGAGCCGTCAATAAGGCGTTTTCTTTCCACCACGCCGACGGCGAAGCCCGCGAGGTCGTATTCGCCCTTTTGGTAAAAACCGGGAAGCTCTGCCGTTTCGCCGCCGAGAAGGGCGCAACCGGCCTGTTTACAGCCGTCCGCCACACCTCTGACGATTTCGAGAAGCACCTTCTTGTCCGCCTTGCCGATGCCGACATAGTCGAGGAAGAACATCGGTTCCGCGCCTTGGACCAGAATGTCGTTGACGCTCATGGCTACAAGGTCGATGCCGACCGTATCGTGTTTGTCCATCATGAAGGCGATTTTCAGCTTGGTGCCGACGCCGTCGGTGCCGGAAACAAGGATAGGGTCGCGCCAGCGCCTGGCGAACAGGCCGGGAGCGCCCTGAAGCCGGAAAAGGCCGCCGAATCCGCCGTCGTTTCTGATGACGCCGGGATTGAAGGTTGATTTGAGTATCTTGAAATAACCATCTTCAAGCGCGTTGGCGACATCGATGTTGACGCCGGAATCTTTGTAGCTGAGGCTTTTCTTGGCCACGACTTCTCCTGTTTCACTTGCTGCGGTTTATGTGCTATTGCGTAATGGGTTGCTCTTTTTCCTCTTTTGCCTCCGCGTCCAGGGAGGCGAGAACGTCTTCCTCATCCGGCGGCGCGTTTTCCTCGGGTGGGCGTTTTTTCGGTTTTTGCCGTTCCCACGGGAAAAAGACAGTTTCTTCTGCGGGAAGAAGGTCGAGATCGGCCGCCGCCATCTCGATTGTCGTTGGGTCGATCTTTTTCACCCCCAAACCGAACGCTATCACGAGAGCGAGTTCGCACAACCGGTTCATTTGCCGGGGGTAGCCCTTCGTCAACTCCACCACCCTGTCGGCGGCCTGCTTGGTAAAGACGCCCTGCTTGCTGCCCGCCGTCTTCAATCGGGAGAGAATGTACAATTTCGCTTCATCCTCGAGCATCGGGGTGACGACTGCTTTCACCGACAACTGGGTATCCATGCGGCTTGCGGATTCGAGCCGCAACGCCATCGACGGTTGGCCGCCGAGAAGCACGGACATGGGTTTTTTCCCACCCGATTCTATATTCATGAGGGTGCGGATCAGCTCGAGAAAATCCGTATTGCGGCTGGCCTGCACATCGTCAACAGCGAGAAGCACCGGCTGCATGATATCGGCCTGTTCCGTAAGGAAATTCCGCAGTTCCGACATGCCGTTCGCCTTTACCGGCAAGGTCCGGACGATATCAGGCCGGTACAGCTCCAGAATGTCCCTGGCATCGGCGCAGGGATTCGGCAGATAGCCGACAAGCCAATTCGCCTCCTTGAACTCCTCCATCAGGACGCGGATCAGGAAGGTTTTCCCAACACCGGCTTCGCCGAATACGGCGGCAATGGTTCTGTTCATCCCGAGCGCGAAGCGCAGCCTGCCGATGACCAGGCTCGAATTGCGCGTCGGTACCATCCCGCCGACCTTATATTCGTCTGTAAATGGTGGAAAGTCAAGGTCCCAGTATTCTGTGTAAAGCATTACTCTATTATCCGTTTTCAGGGAAGTTTTGTCGATTGCCTTTTGCGTCAATGGGTAACCAATGATTACGTTTACCGCGCTCCAGCCAGGAGGACGCCCGCGATCCTCGCGCCGGCCGCTTCGAGTTTGGCGCCTGTGCGTTCGACATTGCCGCGCGTCGCCAGGCCGCTAAACGCAGCCAGGGCGGTGAATCCGACATTACGGCACAACGCCACCGTTTCGCTTTGGCTGGCAGGGCCGCAGTCCAGTATGACAAAATCGAAGGCCCTGTGCACCGAGTCCAAAAGGTTCTCGGCCTGGTGTGTATTAAGGATGTCATCCCCGTCGCGATCCGACGGTCTTGCCGGGAGTACGTAAAGATTGTCTTCTTCACTGACCACCAGCGCTTCCTCCAGCGGGCAGGTTCCGTGCAGGACGTCGGCGAGGGCGAAATATTTCATGGGAATGCCAAGTCGCGTAGCGACGCGCGGATTTTTAAGGTCGAAATCGATAAGGAGTATTCTCGCCCCTACGCGCCGCGCCATAGCAAGGGACAGACGAATAGCCAGTTCGGTCCGGCCTTGGCCCCGGCCTGAACTGGTGATCAACAGGGACGGCTTTTGCGGATCGACAGCGGCGAGATTGGCGCACAATTCCCGCGCTTCAGCCTCGAACTTATCCGCCCCTATGAGGGGAAGTTGGGCGAAGCGGCGAACGCGGCGAGCCTTTGCCAGCCTCACAATGCCGTTTAAGGTCGGTTCGGGTTCTGCTTCCGGGCGGGCTATCAGCCGCTGGCTGATTGGGTTTGGCATGTCGCGGCCCATGATCACCGCGCCTTCGTCAAACGCATCTTCCAGATTGTGGTCGAGGACGGTGTCTGTCTCGTTATCCAGTACGGGGAGGGCGTCCGTTACGGTAGGGAATTTTTCCGGTTTTTCATCCGTCGTGTCCTCGCCGTTTGCCGCGGGAACGTAATCCGGCTGTAAATCCATGGCATCGGTGACAGGCAGGGAGTCCAGTGGATTGAAATCCGTTTCCGTGAAGTCATTCTGGTCAAACGCGGGTGATACGGCGCTCTCGAGATGGTCGAGGAACTGCGCGACATCCTTCTCCGGTTGCTCCGGCTTGGCAACGGGGATGGCGAGCTTGTTCGATTGCATGAGTTTGCCGAATGCGTCGTCTGCGTTCATCAGTTTTGTTCCGGGGTTGTTGATTCAGGTACCGGGGATTCGCGCCACACTTCGGGCGCGAAAGGCATATCCGGCGTCAGCCAGCCGCGACTGACCCCCTGATGCGCCGCGACCGCCAGGATGATCACGAGCAGGGCCGCGATCCAGGCCAGGACATTTTTCTTCCCCTTTTCCAGGCGAACGACCTTCCGTTTTCCGAGTGCCGCCGGTTCATGGAGATCTATGGGGTTCGGCACATAGGCAACGCGCTTGCCTTGCCCCGCGACAGACCCGCCCTCGGCTTTAGCCGACGCATGGAGGGATTTCATGTCATAGGCGGGAAGCACGGCCAGAAGGGGCAACGACAGCAGGCGTCGCGCGACATAGGCATTCGTCAGTTTTGACGTCAGGAGCTCCCTCGCTATCAGCCACAGGAAAGCCAGGCAAAGACCTGCCGCCGCCCCGTAGTAGATGTAAATGGCGGAGACGGGAAGGCGCTGGAGAGGCATCAGCTGCGGTAGAGTGGAAAAACTCACCTGTGCGAACAATGGATGAACATATGTCGTCTGCTCCTGAGGCGCGGCAGGCGTTGATTCCGGTACGGTCGACAGCGGCTGGGCGGGCGGCTCTGTCGGCACCGCACTGAGCCCGGCTATGCTTTGGGCCAGGACGTCGACATTGCGGTTTATGGTTTCGGCGAGGCTGGCTTGCGGATTGCCTTTCGCCCGCTCCGCCTCGATGGCCAGCTCCACTTCCGCCAGCTTTTTCTCCGCATCCGCTACGGCGTCCAGCATCCTGGATGCTTCCTCCTGCAGTCGCCTGCGCCGTTCGGCAAGACCCTTGGCATTGATGTCCGCCGCATTCCATTCGCCACGCATGTTGGCGAGGCGAATTCTTCCTTCCTCGACGCTTTTGTCGGGAACCGGCTGCGGCAACAAGGCGATTCGGCTTTCGAGCGCGGTCAGTTCACGCCGTGCCTGGACGACGAACGGGTGTTCGTCGGTGCAATACAGCAGCAATTCGGCGATGTGCAGCAATAATGCCTCCCGTTCGGACCAAAGGATCGTGTACTGCGGATCGGGTTCGGGCATTTCGATGATTTCGACCGTTGCCTCGAACGACTCTAGCCGTTCATACAGACGGTCGGCGCGTTCGCGGGCGGCGATAGCTTCGAGGGAAAGGTCGCGTATGGTCTGCCGCGCCTCATCAAGACGCAAACACGCCGCATCGCGGTCGGTCCTGGCGGTACGCAGGCGCGCCTCGAGGTCGGTTATTCTTTTTTGCCTGGCTTCCTCTTTTGCGGCCGCCTTTTCCTTCTCCAGTTGGGCGATATCCACGACAGGCGGTATTTCTTCCTCCACCGGCGGCAGCTCCGGTTCCTCGGGAATAATTTCCTCGATTTTTTCCTCAAAAACGACCTGTTGCTTTGTTTGCTTTTCCCAAGCCTCGATAAAGGCGAAAAGGGTGCGCAGGGTTAATGGGGTGGTCCGTGTCTGCGGCGAATCGAAGGGGAAGGCGAAAATGTAGAGCCGGTTCCGGAGAAGTATGTCCAGGCTGCCGCGCGCCGCGCCGTCGTGGTCTATCTTTAGTATCGCACCTTCCAGCAACCGCGTATGCCAGAGGCCGGATTCGGTCCGTGCTGCGTCGTTGTCGTCGAAGACGGAACCGGCGGCGCGATAGAGGCTGTTGGCGACAAGGACGGGAATGACGGTCAATTCCTCCAATAATTCACGGGTGGCGACCGGGCCGAACCCGCCGCCGCCCTGGAAGTCGCTTTCCCTCACCAGGCGGGCCGACACTTCCGCGACGGCGGTGAGCCAGGCCTCGGCGGGGGACGAGGCGGCGACGCCGTTGTTCAGCAATTCATGAAGGCGGTAAAAAACCTTGAAGAACGGATCGATAGGGCTGGGATTGATGATGACCTGCTCAAGCATGGGAAGGTCGTCTATTTCCTGAATGGTAGTGGCGAAATTCCAGCCGGTTATTTCCGGGCGCGGATCGAGGTCGGCGACAATGCGGGCGAGGGATTGGAAATCGATGTTCCCTGCCAGGTCGTGGCGAGCGATTTCCACTGTCGGCCCAAGTTCCCGCCTGATCCTGCCCCTGCCGAGGGCGGTGGAGAAGGTCCGGGGTGTGCGGAACGACAGCAGTTCGGTCCGCAGTTGTTCTTCCGACCAGTTGGCGTTGTCCGCAGTCATGACGACCAGGTTTTTCGTCGCGGAACGGAGATTGGCGAGGAAGAGTTTGCGGGTGTCATCACCTGCGATCAGCCCGGCCCATTCTTTCTGTTTCGCCGTCCAGTCGAAGCCGACCGATGCCGTCGGGGGGGTGATGGCGAAGGCGCGCCGGTAGCTGCTTTCATAGGTTCGCGGCATGAGAATTGCCTGGGCCAGCAAACCCCCGGCCAAACCCAATGCGAAGATGAGCAGGAACGCCCCACCGTGGCGCTTCGCCAAATATGCCGGATTCAACCTGGAATAACTCGCGTATTGCTGGATCAAGCGATTCTTTCCTTCATCTTATTTACCAGCCTTCGACACGGTTGCTTCGACGCGCCGTACCCTTGGCATCGTATTTTTCCCGGTAGTCGGGATAATCCGTTTCCGGATTGTATCGTCTGATGGCGCTTGTTTCGCCCTGGCTCGTAACATTGTTGGTCATTTCCATGTTCAGATCGGCTTCGGGGGGGCGCGGCCCTTTTATGCGCATCTTCGGGCGCGGCGTCGGTTCCACCTCCGGCAGCTTCGCCGGGGTGCCGGAAGAGGCGAAGCCTTGTCCCGACATCAATCCTTCAGGTACTTCAGGAAGGCCGGCGTTTTTCTGCTGGGCCAGGGACGGGACGATGATTATTTGTCCCGGACGGATAAGCGGGTCGTCACCGGTCATGCCCTGCATGGCGGCGCGGACATCGTGGAAGGTCCTGACCGGCTGGCTTCGATGCGGGCTGACCAGCATCACGGAGGCGAGGTCAGCCGAAGGCGGCGCAATGAATTTCCCGCGCGGATTGGCGGCCGGGAAGGCGGGGCCGAGGTCGTCGCCGAGCATGTCGTGTCGGCCGGGGTTGGCCTCCCAGTTTGCCGCCAGGACGGCGTCGGAGAGTTTGACCGGTTCGAGGCCCATGGGGAAGCGTCCCGGCTGGAGAACGTCGCCGAAGACGAAATAATACCCGCCGCCAGCCCGGTTTGCCTGGACGCGCACAATGCAGTCGCCTTTGACATAGACGGCGAGGACGCGCCGGATGGCTTCGGCCGCTTCCTCTGTCGTCAGACCGCGAACCCTGATAAGGTCTGGGGTGTTTTCGGGCCGGACGGTACCGTCCGCCTGGATGGTGAGGGGGCCGGAGAATTCGGGGTGGTCCTTGACCATGATGGTGATCTCGTCCCGCGGCATAAGGCGGTACTGGTCGGGCTGGTCGAGATCGGGGAAATCGCCGCCGTAGATCAGCTGTTCCACCGGGTAGAAAGTGTTGCCGGTGTTGATGTCGGCGATTTCCGGGCCGTAGATATGTGACGGCGACGGGGTCACGCGGCGTTTGGGATCATTGAAGAGTTCGTCCGCCGTCGAGTGGGACGCGATGGAAACGGGCGCATGCACCGGAGCGCTTTGGCCTCCTGCCGGCGGCAGGTATTGGCCTCCCGTCGGGGGAAGATAGTTGTCTTCCGGCAGACGCGGGAGTTCGGGTTGCTGGTCGAGGTTTTCATAGAGATTGTCGTCGAATTCGCCGAATCCGTTGTCTTTCGGCGGTTTCGGCGGTACGGAATACGTTTCCGGCGGAACCGGACGCCGCTGGTTGTACAGGTTGCGGTAATAGCCATCATCTTGGACATAGACAACTTCCCCTTCCGGTACGCGCTGCCCGCAACCTGCGGCCAATGTGACCAGTATGAGAAGTGAGCCAAGCCCGGTTTTTATTTTTCCCGGCATCCGAACGATCCCCCTATGCGACGCGCATAGTCTATACCGCCAAACATATTCGATAGACGGATTGTCCCCTCCAATCGGAACAATCCTGTAGATGTTATCGGCGGGATCGGAAATGTACTGCAGGTTTTTTGTCGTTTTGCGGAGAGAGGTATGAAGCGTGAAATTAATCACAGAGAACACAGGGTTCACGGGGACCGGTTTTTATTGTGTGTCCCTTGTCGTCTGTAGTCAAATCGCTTACGCCGTTTTCTTTTTCTCCGGGATGAAATCCTTCAGGCGGGGAAGGGCGGGGCCAAAGGTCAAGGCTTTGGGTACGGGACACGAGCTTGTGCATTTGAGACAACTGATGCAATGCGGCGAACGCACATTTTTCTTCGTGGAGACCTTGATCCCCATGGCGCAGGCGGCGTCGCAACGCTGGCAGTTGGCGCATTTTCCTGTGTCGCGCTTGACTGTAAGCACCCGCGCCATGCTCAGTAAGCCATAGAGCGCGCCAAAACCGCAGATATACCTGCAGAATGGCCTGTCCATCAGAAGGGAGAGGACAAGGACCAGACCCAAACCGATATATAATGACATCTCCAGCACCTGCCCGGTGATAAGGCTGAAATACGCTCTGCGATAGTTTATGTTCAGCACCGGCAGCATGGCCAGTGCTCCGGCCAAGAGAAGGGCATAGCGCAGCCAGGAAAGGTGGCGGTCAACTTTCTCCGGAATTCGCAGCGTAATGCCAAAAATCCTTTTTCCCACGACACGCAGCCAGTCCTGGATCGCACCGAACGGGCACTACCAGCCACAATAAAACACTCCGGCCATAATGACCAGCGGGACAAAGATGTATTGAGGCAACCCCATGCCGCGCAACAGGTTGGTGAATCCCATAATAATAAGGGCCGTTACCACGCACTGTACTGCCAGACGCAGTATTTGAGAATAGAAGCGCTTATTGATCATCTGTTTTTCCTTATTCGTTTTTCATGCCGCCGTGAAGTTAGTGTTTGGCTGCCGATCGGATGTTTCCTTCTTTTTTATAAAAAAGGTTCTTGACAAAATTAGTTTTATACATAAAACAATAAGTCTTGCCCATCTCGGACATTTTCCTTTGAAGGATAGTTTTATTTATAAAACATATATTGAGTGATGTTGTTGAGTTCTATAGATAAAACAATATCTGACGATCCGAAGAGAAAGGAATGCGGAAAAATGCCTGTAGCGCTGGCAGTCGAGGCGGTCAACCCGGTACTGGCCATGATGGACAGGATCAGAGGGTTGGATGATTGCGAATTTTTGCGCAATCTCGTCGCCTACCATGCCGCGCCTGTCATCAGCGGGTACAAGCCTGCCGCATTGATCAGTCTGCACGGTTGGGGGAGGGATTACACCTCGGCCCTTCGCAAAAGCGCCAAGCCGGTTGCCGATACCCTCGGCGTCAAACTTTGCTGCGTCAAATCGGACCAGGATTCATTGACATTATTGGTGTATTCCCCTCAACTTCTGGAAGATACCCTTTCCTCGCCGGAAGCCGGGAAGTTGCTGGAGGAAAAAGGGTATTTTGACGCTGGCAGGACGCTGACTGCGCTTTTATCCTGTTTGCGCTTGAAAAGCCGCGACGGCGCCATTCCGCACGAGATAGGCTTGTTCCTAGGCTATCCTGCGCGGGACGTGCGTTGTTTTATCGAGGAAGGGGCCGAGTCCTGCAAGGTGACCGGCTGCTGGAAAGCATACGGCAATGTCGAAGAGGCGGAGCGTTGCTCCAATCTCTGGAAAGAAACGAGGGCGTTTGCCGCGAGGCTTATCGCGTCAGGGCTGGGGCTGGGGGACGTTGTCATGGAGTTGCAAGGGAAAAGGCAGTTGGCCGCATAACAGGAAAAGCGGTCGGCCTATAATTTTTGGAACACCATTTGAATAGGGGAAAGAAAAATGTCCAAGGTAATGATTGTGTACTGGTCCGGTACCGGCAACACGGAAAAGATGGCGCAGCTTATCGCCGACGGTTCAAAGGAAGCTGGCGCGGAAGTGACAATGAAAACCGTCTCCGAAGCAAAACCCGACGAAGTCGCCAATTACGACGTTGTCGCCATCGGTTCGCCGTCCATGGGCGCGGAAGTGCTTGAAGAAAGCGAAATGGAACCGTTTGTCGAAGACATCAGTGCACTTGTCAAGGGATGCAAGCTTGCCTTGTTCGGTTCGTACGACTGGGGCGACGGTGAATGGATGCGCAACTGGGTCGACCGTATGGAAGGCGCGGGCGCGAGGATCTATGACGGCGAAGGCCTCATCGTCCACCTCACGCCGGAAGGCGAGGACGCCGAAAAATGCAAGGCGCTCGGCAAGGGCATCGCTTCTTTCTAAAAAAACTGGATTTTTTTTGTATGCCGTGCGGGTGTGCGCCGATAGAATAGCTTTCTTAACCACCAGCTAAAAAAGGAGGGGCAATGGCGGCAAATAAAAAGCGTTGTCACTGGTGCGGCGACGACGAGTTATACATAAAATACCATGACGAGGAATGGGGTGTGCCGCTTCGCGACGAGCGCGGCCAGTTCGAGTTCCTTATTCTCGAAGGCGCGCAGGCTGGTTTGTCCTGGCTGACCATATTGAAGAAAAGGGAAAACTACCGCAAGGCATTTGCCGACTTCGACCCGGAAAAGGTGTCGCGTTTTTCCGAGGCGAAAATGGAAAAGCTGCTTGCCGACCCAGGCATCGTCAGGAACAGGCTCAAGGTGGCGGCGGCAGTCAACAATGCCCAGCGTTTTCTCGATGTCGCCGAAAAACACGGCAGTTTTTCAAAATTCATCTGGTCGTTCGTCGACGGCAAGCCGATCAAAAACGCGAGGAAACGGTCCGAAGACATTCCCGCCACTTCCCCTGAGTCAGACGCCCTTTCCAAGGAACTGAAACACCTTGGTTTCAAGTTCGTCGGCTCCACCATCATCTACGCCCATATGCAGGCCACAGGCATGGTCAACGACCACCTTGTCGATTGTTTCAGGTACAGCCAGGTATGACCGAATCGATGGAAGACCGGAAGGAGTTAATACCGCCGGGTATCTACCTGGTGGGAACGCCGATCGGGAATATGGAGGATATCACCTTTCGCGCGCTCAGGGTTCTGAAGCATGCGGACGTGCTTGCCTGCGAAGACACGCGGATCACGCGGAAGCTGTTTTCCCGTTTCGGCCTGTCCGCTCCGTCCGCGATCTATAGCTGCAACGATCATAATGAAAGGCGCGTGGCGTCGAAGCTGGCTGAACTGGCTGCCGAAGGAAAGGTGGTCGTCTATTGTTCAGATGCCGGGATGCCGGGCATTTCCGACCCGGGCTACCTAATCGCGCAGGCTGCACTCGGCGCGGGGGTGTTGCTTGACGTAATTCCGGGGCCAAGCGCTATCCCGACCGGGCTCGCCTTGTCCGGGCTTGCTTCCGGGACGTTCACTTTCCTTGGCTTTCCCCCGAGGAGGGACGGGCGGCTGGCGGCGATACTCGCCGAGCACGGCATGCTGAGGCCGACCATGGTATTCTACGAATCCCCGCACCGGCTCGGGCGGCTGTTCCGGCTGGCGGCCGAGGGGATCGATCCCGGGCGGCAGGCGGCGGCGTGTCTTGAACTGACCAAGAAATTTCAGCGCGTGATCAGGGGGAGTCTGGGCGAACTCGCGGAAAAATTTTCCGAAGCGGAGACACGGGGCGAGGCTACAGTGATCATCGAAGGTGCCGGGAAAAGGCAGGACTCTGAAGAAGAAGCGTAACTTTTGTTCAGGAGTTGAGACTATTCTTGACAAAATAAGTGCTGAAATCTATGCTATATGGACGCCGTCAGGCATGGTGCTTGACGGCGGTCTTGTCATTTGTGGCAATTTTCCTAAGAAGTAGCGCATTACTGACGCCGGTGGAGTAAAAATGATTAACGCAACAGATATACGCAAAGGTATGGTTATCCGCATGGATGGCGAATTGTTTTTCGTGATGGATAGGGAACACGTGACGCCCGGCAACTGGCGCGCCATGGTGCAGGTCGAAATGCGCTCCCTCAGAAGCGGCAATAAAACGCAAAAGCGCTTCCGCTCCAACGACCAGATCGACGAAGTCTATGTGGAAACGAAACCGTTTGAATATCTCTATCCCGAGTCCGACGCCTATATTTTCATGGACACGGAAAACTACGAACAGATCCCCGTCACCAAGGAAGTAGTCGGCAATGATATCAACTATCTTCCAGAAAACTCCGTGGTCAAGGGAACCCTCATCGAAGGCAAGATCGTCTCCATCGAGCTTCCCGCTTCCGTGGTACTTGAAATCGTCGAAGCCGAACCTGGAGTCAAGGGCGACTCGCGCACCAACATTTTCAAAAATGCCAAGGTCACCACGGGCATGAACGTCAAGGTGCCGCTTTTCATGAAGGTCGGCGACAGGATCAAGATCGACACCCGCACCGGCGACTTTGTCGAACGCGTCAACGATTAGGGCAGATAACCGGAGCTAACTCGGATTCGTAGGGTATATTGATTCCGGGATCCTTAAATGTTACTTTATCGAAATGCCATTGGTTTGATTACTCCCTTTCACCCTACCTCTCGCCCCCTAAGTGGGAGAGGTGCAGTGTGAGGGGGTAACCCCGACACTGTTAATGCCCTTTCACGCATTTTGTCGTGACTTCCTTAGGACAACGGGCAAAAAACCTTGCGATAGATGTGCGCGTACCTATACTTATGCGATACGATATTAATTTATCTATGTGGCTGTGGGTTCGGGTATTTCGTTTGATCGTAGACCTTGCGGGTCTTGCACCCGCCATTTCTGGAGCGTTTGTACTGCCATGACTTTTTACGGAAAACTGATTGTCGCCCTCGCTCTTGTCGCTGGCATCGCGGCTGGGCTTTTGTCCTACACCTACAAAATTACCGCTCCCACCATCGAACAGCGCGGCATTGAGGAACAGGCCAAGGCGTTGCAGAACGTCTTTTTCCTCCAGGCCGAAAATGACGGCAATCAAACACGCTTCCTTCTGCGCCCGGAAACGATCGCCGATGGCGTCACCGCCCTGTACAGAGAAGACGACCCGGACACGCCTGCGTATTATGCCGCAGTCGGCCAGGCGGTCGGTTACAACTCCGGCGTGCCTGTCAGCCTTATGGTTGGATTCACCGGCGCTGCCGCAGACGCAGCCTCCCTGCTCGAAGGATATGTGGATTCGACAGGCCTGCCCGCCGCAGGCGAAAAGGGCGAGTACATTGTCGGCTTCTCTGTCGTCAACAGCGAAGAGACACCCGGCCTTGGCGAACGCATCAAGGACGTCCGCCCTCCCTTTACCTGGGCGCAACTGGTGACCGGCAACCGCCCGCCTGAAAGCCCGGACAAGGCGACCCCGTTCCAGAAACAGTTTCGCGCCTACAAGGCAGAAAACCTGATCCTGAAGAAAAACGGCGGCGACCTGGACGCGATCACCGCCTCCACCATCACCTCGAACGCCGTCATCGCCGCCATCCAGAATGCGAGCGAAAAAGTTCATAACGCGGTGAGGCAATAACCTTACAAAACTTTGGAAATTGATTGAATGCGAAGAATACCCATAGCATCGTATCTGGCCTTGTGCTTGATCTTGCTTGCAATGCCCGTCAGGTCGGGTGACTATGGTTTGGCCGCGCTCCTGCCGCCATCGACTATCGCCTGCATCATCCCCGCGGATGACGGCGCACTGGAACATGCCTATTCAAACAGCATCCTGCGCCGTTTGGCGGACCTCCCGGAAATGGGGGCGTTTTTCCAAAGCCTCGATCAGTCCCGCCGGGAACTCGCGCAGGACCTGGCGAACAATGCCGGGATCTCCCCCGAAGTGGCGTGGGAAATCACCAACGCCCGCCTCGGCGCCGCGCTTCTGGACATCACTGTTGACCGATCCGGCAACCCCAAGCCGGAACTGCTGGTCGCCCTCGCTTTCAGGCAGCCGCCGGACCGCCAGATGGTTTTTAATGCCGTCCGCACGCTGCTGAACCGCCGCGAAGTCGTCAGGGCTGCGCTGGAGAGCCAGGGCATAGATCCGAATCTGCCGCTCAGGACGCTGGCCCAGGAAGAGACGATCCCCGGCTATCCTCCCATGCTTCGCATCGGGCCGTTTATCCGCGTCGCTGTCGTCGGCAACCTGGTCCTGTTTTATCACGGTCCCGGTTCGGATGGGATCAAGGCCTTGTTCGATGCGCAGCAAAATCCCGCCCGCTCCCTCGCCGGAACGCAGGCATACCAGGAAACGATGCGCGGCTCAAGCGCCGAACCCGGCATGGCGTTCACTTATGTGAATGTGCCGCGACTGACGAACATCCTGGACGCGGCAGGGTTTTCATCCATAACGCGCGTCCTTGACGCCGTCGGCCTCTCCTCGACCCAGGCGGTCGGCCTGGCTGGCGGCTATCAAAAAGAAGGCATGCGCCACAATGTTTATTTGTATTCTCCGGGCGGCCTCGCGGGCGGCCTTTTGTCCAGCCTTATCCCCATGCCTGCCGGCAATCAGCCGGGAGTGGAAGTGTACTCGCGGGTTACGCCGGAACAGGCCAAGGCCTTCATGGCGTTGCATCTCGATTTTCCCTCGTTCCTTGACGAAGCGCCGCACTTTTCCGACGCGGTCGGCGGGGTGACCCGTCCCGGCGGCATGGCCGGCTTTTTGAAGGATGAGACGATTCTCGGCGTGCCTCTGTCCGTGATCAGCCAGGTGCTGGGGACGAACCTTGTGGTGCGTCCGCATGACGACACACAGATCGCCCTTTTCACCGACATCGACGTACCCAACTTCGAACGCCTGATCCAGATGATGGAGCAGAACTCGGGTTCGCGATTCCGCGCCCTTGACGTCGGCGGTTATATGATCCGCTATTTCAACCAGCGCTCCGACGCTTCGCTGCCGCTCGCTCCCGCATTTTGCCTGGTGCCGCGTCAGCAGCAGCCGACCACCGGTTCGCTCTATGTCGCCACCCATCCGCAGGCGCTTGTATCACTGATCCGAGAACTGGTGTCCGCCAAGACCCCGATCTCGCAGACAGACGATTACCTCAAGTCGATCCAGGGTTTGGACGGCGGCTATTCGCTGTTCTACTATAACGATTGCCGCGACAGCTACCGCCGCTTCTACAACGCGGCGCTGCCGCTCGCTTCGTTATGGGCCAGCTCCAGGACCTATCCCGTGGACACGGGCCTGCTGCCGACAGCCGACAGCATCATACCCGGCCTTTTCGGTTGCGCTCTCGGCTTCAAGGCCGACAACAACGGCCTTGCCATGCAAGCCTACAGCCCTGTCGGCATAAACGCAGTTTTCATTATTCTCGCAGACCGCCTCATTATCTCAAATCCGCTGGTAATGGGATATTTCCATTCCATGGCGGTGGAATTGAATTCCAGCCTCCCCTGGTAATAAGGAAGCGCGTAAAATAAGCTGACTTCTTTTTTGCGGAAAACACCGTGGCAGCCTTGCCCGCGCGCTTCCCGGTATGTACGTTATTTCTGCGCGGCTCCTAAGGATCAGAACAGTGCCGTATTTCTCCGTCGCCATTGTCGGACGCCCGAACGTGGGCAAATCAACCCTCTTCAACGCCCTCGTCGGCTCCCGCATCGCCATCGAAGCGGACAGCCCCGGCGTCACCCGTGACCGGGTGCTTTTCCCCCTGACGATCGAGGACCGGACGTTCGACCTCGTCGATACCGGCGGTATCGGCATTGTCGACAGCCAGAAGCTTGAGAAACAGGTCGAGCAGCAGATCAGCCTGGCTATAGACGCGGCCGACCTCCTGCTCTTCCTCGTCGATAGCAGGGACGGCATAACGCCCCTCGATTCGGTCGTTGCCGAACGCCTGCGCAAATCGGGGAAAAGAGTCCTCCTGGTGGCGACCAAGGTCGACACCCTGCGCATAGAGGAAAACCTCCCCAGCTTTCACGCCCTCGGCTTCGGCGACGCCCTCACGGTCAGCGCCAAGCAGAACCGCGGCCTTGCCGACCTCGAGGAGGCGCTGGTGGCGGCACTCCCGCCGGCGGAGGAGGAAGAGGAGCCGATGGCCACCAGGGACATGCGAAAGATCGCCCTCGTTGGCAGGCGCAATGTCGGCAAATCGACCTTCATCAACCAGATATCCGGGACGGAACGGGTGATCGTTTCAGACACTCCCGGCACCACCCGCGATTCCCTGGACATCATCGTCCGCCGCGACGAGGAGGAGTTTGTCCTCATCGATACGGCGGGCCTCAGGAAGCGCGGCCAGATGGACGATTCGCTGGAATTTTTCGGCCATATGCGCACTGAACGCGCCATTCGCCGCGCCGACGCCGTCGTCCTCATACTCGACGTTATGGAGGAGATCGGCAAGGTGGACAAGCGCATCGCCGCATTTATCCTGGAAAACTACAAGCCCTGCGTCATCGTCCTGAACAAATGGGATCTCGCCGTCGAGAAAAACCCCAATGTCACAATTGACGCCTTTACCCGCTATGTCGACGACAGGCTGCCGGGCATGCATTTCTGCCGTCTTGCCGCGATGTCGGCGAAAGACGGCGTCAACGCCTGGGAGGTGGTCGAATCGGCCTTGGAGCTTATCGAGCAGGGCACCCGCAAGGCCGGCACCGCCGCCCTCAACGCCGCCCTCGTCGCGGCGCAGAAAAAACGCGCCACCAGGGCCAAAGGCGGCAAGCTCGGCCGTATCTACTACGGCACCCAGGTCGAAGTGTCGCCGCCGACCTTCCTGCTGTTCGTCAACAATCCGCTACAGTTCGACGACCATTACAAACGCTACCTGGCTAACCAGCTCCGCAAGGAATTGGAATTTCCGGAAATTCCGCTGAAGCTTATTTTCAAGGCCAGTAGCGAAAAGGAACTCGGTCGCTACACCTAATCTGTCCATTCAGAACAGGTTTATCATCTACGAATATAAAAGCTTTAACCCCCCTCAATAATTTGTAAAGGGTGAGGAGTATATACCATGTTGAAACAACCCGAATATCTTCCCATGTCCAGAAACGAAATGAACGCTCTCGGCTGGGACGAACTGGACGTGCTCTTGGTGTCGGGAGACGCCTATGTGGACAGCCATGCCTTCGCCATGCCGCTTCTTGGACGCTGGCTGGTTGCCCACGGCTATCGCACCGGACTTGTCTGCCAGCCGAACTGGGAGGATATCAACGATATTGTCAAGATGGGAAGACCCCGTCTTTTTGCCGGTATTTCAGCGGGATCGCTGGACTCCCTGGTCGCACATTATACAGCCTTCCGCAAAAAACGGCACGACGACGCCTACACCCCCGGCGGCAAGGAGGGCGCACGCCCGAACCGCGCCACCCTTGTCTACACGGGCCTGGTGCGCCGGGCATTTCCCGGCCTGCCTGTCGCCATCGGTGGCATCGAGGCGTCGATGCGGCGCGCGACCCACTACGATTTCTGGAGCGACTCGCTCAGAAAATCCATACTGCCGGATTCCAAGGCCGATATCCTCCTTTACGGCATGGCCGAGAAGTCGATAGTCGAATTTGCCGATCTGTTCGCGAAATCAGCGGACGCCCGGAGCATCCCCGCAGCCGCCATCGCCCAGGCGCAAATAAAAGGCAGCGCCTATATGGTGCATCCGGACAACGCGCCCGAAGGCGTGGAATTGCCGTCCCACGAGGCAATCGTCGCCGATGCGGAACTTCTGGTCAAAACGGCTGTCGCCTTTGAGAAACAGATGCTGCAGCGCGGTCCCCGGCTGATGCAGAGGACGAGCGGCAGGGCGGTCGTTTTCGAACCGCCGCAGGACCCCCTTGACGCGGAGACGATGGACAGGATCTACGGCCTGCCGTTTACCAGGAAAGCCCATCCTTCCTACACGGAACCCATTCCGGCAGTCGAGATGCTTTCGGGAAGCGTCAATTCCCATCGCGGCTGCGCGGGCGGCTGTTCGTTCTGCTCCCTTGCCATGCACCAGGGAAGGGTGATCCAGTCCCGGAGCGCCGCCTCGATCAAGGCGGAAGTCGAGGCGATGACCAAGTCTGACGACTGGCCTGGCTCGATTTCGGATATAGGCGGCCCCAGCGCCAATATGTGGAACGCCTACTGCGCCGGCGATCAATCCGCTTGCGAACGGCAAAGCTGTCTCGTCCCGAAGCGCTGTCGCCACTTCAAGGCGCCGCAGGAGGAACAGATAGCGATGCTTCGGGAAGTCGCGGCCATTCCGGGCGTCAACCATGTCAGGATTGCCAGCGGCGTCAGGCACGACCTGGCGCTGGAAAGTGAAGAATACCTCTCCGCACTCGCCAAGGAATTCACCGGTGGCCAATTGAAGATTGCCCCGGAACACATCATCGAAAAAGTGCTTAAATATATGCGAAAAACCGGAAAACGCGGCCTTGAGACCTTCCTCAAGAAATTCGCCGTACTCTCGGAAGAGGCGGGGAAAGAACAATACGTCATTCCCTACCTGATGAGCGCCTTCCCCGGTTGCACCGATGAAGACATGCAGGAATTGTCGAAATGGCTTGAGCGGCGCGGATTCAGGCCGAAACAGGTCCAGTGTTTTATCCCGACGCCGGGGACCGTGGCGACGGCGATGTTCTACGCCAAGGTTGATCTCGACGGCAGGCCCATCTTTGTCGCCAGAACTGATGGCGAACGTTTGTTCCAGCACCGTATCCTCCTGCCGGACGCTGAGCCGAAGCCGGGACAGCATTTTTCCGCAGCCCCGGCACGCCAACCCCGGCGCGACTCCCGGGATTTCGACAAGCCGAAACGCCCAAGCTTTGACCGGGAAGATCGTCCGCGCCGTCCGCGCCTGGATGGCGAAAGACCGGAACGCCCTTCCGGTGGCGGGTATAATCGGGGCGACAAACGGGACTTCGGCAAGAAAGATTTTTCCGACCGCCCGCGCCGCCCGCGTCCGGATGGCGACCGGCGCGAACGCCCTGGCAGCGGTGGGTACAACCGGGACGACAAGCGCGATTTCGGCAAGAAAGATTTTTCCGACCGTCCGCGCCGCCCGCGTCCGGATGATGACCGGCGCGAACGCTCCGGCGGCGGGTATAACCGGGACGACAAACGCGGTTTTGGCAATAAGGATTTTTCCGATCGCCCACGCCGCCCCCGCGCCGACGGCTTCAAGCCACGCCCGGATGGCGAGCGCCGGGAGCGCCCCGCCGGCGGCGATTTCAAGCGGGAAGGCGGCAACAGGGATTTCCCGAAAAAGAGCTTTTCCTCCCGTCCGCCACGGCGCGATGCAAAGCCGGGCGAACGCCCTTTCAACAAAGGCCCTCGCAAACCGGGAGGATTTGGCGGCGGCAAGCCGG
>DAIOFH010000008.1:0-47950 GCA_036745875.1 Planctomycetota bacterium
AGGCGGACAAGGGTGATGGGGAGGGAGGGTATTTTCAAACGCAACAGAAAGGAGGAGACCGACACCGGCCCCCTCCTTATTTAATAGAGCATAAGCATGCAGCGGGACTCAGGGATTGACGATAACCTTGAGGCCTTCGCGGGATTCGTGGTAGTTGAATGCTTCCTGGATCTTGTCGAGCGGGAAGGTTTTGGAGACATAGTTCTGGGCGCTGACAAATCCGCCGGCGATGAGGTCGACGGCGAGCTTGTGGTGGCGCGGCAGGGAGCCGTGGCTGCCCATTACAAAACATTCCTTGTAATGGATGAGGTTGGAGTCGATCTGGAGTTCCGGCTGGTTCTTGAGGCCGCCGAAGAGGTTGACATAGCCGCGGTGGCCGACCATCTTGATGGCGTCGACGTGCGACTGCACGGAACCGGCTGTCGTTACGACGCAGTCGACGCCGTCGCCGTCCGTTTCCTTCATGACCACGTCCACGAGGTTTTCCGTCTCCGTGGCTATGAAACGCGCCGTCGGCAGGAAGGGCTTCGCCATCTCCAGGCGTTTCTGCGAGCGCTGTGCGGCGTAAACACGGCGCGTGCCGTAGACCTTGGACAATTCAAGCATCATGCAGCCGATGGGGCCGAGGCCAATGACGCAGAGGGATTTTCCGAGGGAGAAATTGGCGAGTTCGAGGCCGTTGATGGCGCAGGCGAGGGGCTCCGCTATAGCGGCCTGGTCGTAGGTCATGGAATCCGGAATCTTGGTCACGGGACCGTAATTGAGGATTGTTTCGTTCAGGAGCATGATTTCCTGGAAGCCGCCCGCGAACTGGTAGCCGATGGCGTAGTTGATTTTGCAGTTGGTGCCCATGCCGTTCTGGCACCAGTAGCACTTGCCGCAGGGAACGTCGGCGCCCAGGGCGACACGGTCGCCGACCTTGACCTTGTCGACGTTTTTGCCGACGGCAATGATTTCGCCGGCTATCTCGTGGCCCATGATGGCGGGAAAACCGACGCGGTCATTGCCATAGTGATAGATGCGTATATCCGAGCCGCAAACCGCGCAGGCCTTAACCCGAAGAAGCGCGTCGTTGTCGCCGCACTTGGGTTCCGGAATGTCTTTGACGACGATCTTGTCGAGTGCTTCCAATACAGCAGCTTTCATGTTCTCTCTCCTATGGGCATAACGGCAATTTCAAACGGTTCCCGTATGTGTAAACGGGGGAGACGACCAAATGCGTCTCCCCCGAGTATATTTAGCTTTTTTGTTGCACGCAACTGTTACGCGCGCTTCCTGGCCCTGAGGGCGGCGGTGCGGCGGTGGGGATGTGTTTTTGAAACGCGTTTGACCGAACGTTTCGCAGCTTTCTTGGCGGCGTTTTTGCGACGTACTTTGCGTCTTTCCTTGTGCAGCGCTTCGCGTTCCGCCTTCTTGGTATTCTTGGGCATTGTAGTAATCCTTGTCAACAAAACAATATGCGTTTTAAATAATAGTTGGGTCTTCCTTGGCGTTTTTCGGCATATCCCGATAATGCCGTAAGCCGCAACAAGAAAACAGCCATCACTCAAAAAGCGCTAGTAACGCAAAAAGTTGTTCGAATCGTAAAAAACCATGAAGCCGACAGCGAGTCGGCTTCAGCATAATCAGGAGATACTACTATACAGAAGAGAGATAAACCTGTCAACAGGAATTTGCCGCATTTACTCGTAAACGGCCTACTGGTATCCCTGCTGCTGGTAATATTGCATTTCAATCGGGTTTGCGCCGTACTGATTCGCGCCCGGCTGGCTGTCCAGAAGGGTGAAAATAAAATACACGATGCCGGCGAGCGGAATAAACGCCAGTATCACCCACAACCCGCTTCTACCGATGTCGTGCATGCGCCGGACGGAAATGGCGAGGCTCGGCAAAACACTCGCCAGAATAAACAGCAGGCTGATAATAGGAACGCCTATCGTCATCATTTCAAGCATGGCGATGACGAAAAAGACGATAATGTTGAACAATACGGCAGTCCAATAATCAAAACGCCTGGACCTTCCCGAAAAATCGACAAAACCCTTCCAATACCGTTTGTACGCTTCGATCATCGTTTCCCCCCTACCCTTCCATTTCCTGTTCCACGCTTAATTCCCCGGCGACTCCCACCGGCCCGGATTCCGCCTCGTCGCCGTTGCCTTCATCTTCCGCCTCGGCCGGTTTTTCGTCAGGCTTTTCCTCCGGCATCAGGTCGGCGAATGTTTTTCCTTCCAGAAAATCGCCATACTGGCGGAATTTCTGGTAGCGCTGCTCCAGCAGCTGGTCGATTGGGGATTTGGCCAGCCTGTCGAGGTTCGCCTTGATGGCGTTTTTGAGAATGTCGCCCATCTGGCGAAGATCGCGGTGCGCTCCGCCCAGGGGTTCCTCGACGACTTGGTCGATAAGCTTGAATTTCATCAGGTCCCGGCTGGTGAGCTTGAGCTCTTCCGCCGCTTCCGCCTTCATGTTGCCGTCGCGCCAGAGAATGGACGCGCAGCCTTCAGGGCTGATGACGGAATAATAGGCATACCTAAGCATCATGATCTGGTCGCCGACGCCAAGTCCCAGCGCCCCGCCCGATCCGCCTTCGCCGATAATGACGCAGACGACGGGGACCCTGAGCCTGCTCATCTCGCGCAGGTTTTCGGCAATCGCCACGGCGACGCCGCGCTCTTCCGAACCGATGCCGGGGAAAGCGCCCTTGGTATCGATGAAGGTCACCACCGGCAGTTTGTACTTTTCCGCCATTCTCATGGTCCGGAGCGCCTTGCGGTAGCCTTCCGGATGGGGGCAGCCGGCGTTGGACAGGTGGCGTTCGTTGACGTCGCGGCCGCGATGCTGGCCGATAAGCATGACCCGGTGTTCGCCAAGGGTGGCCAGGCCGGTGACGATGGCAAGGTCGTCCCTGAACATCCGGTCGCCGTGCAATTCCTCGAAGGAATCGAAAACAAGGGAAATATAATCCCGCGTCTGCGGCCTGCCGGGATGGCGGGCGACCTGGACGATCTGCCATGCCTTCAGGTTATCGTAGAGTTGGCGCTCGACCTGCGCGTACTGGGCCTGCATTGGCTCAAGAAGCGCTTTCAACTCCGGCGACTCCGCCGAGTTGGCCATCATCTCCTCGATGCGGCGCTTCAGCTCGCGAAGCGGCGCCTCGAAAGGCAGGAGTTCCTGGTTATTGTCGCTGGACATGCGTACTGGTATACCTTTTCTAAATCAATAACAATCGATTATTCATTATCAATCATTGATCGTAATTTTAGTCCTTCTTGAAATAATTCACGGCCCGGCGGAATATGCGCAGGCCTTCGCCTTCCCCGTTGCCGGGGCCGGCGTCCTCGTTCCTGGTCCAGCGAGGATGCTGGAAAAACGATACATAGCGCTCGGGGTGCGGCATCAGGCCGAAAACCCTGCCGGATTTATCGCAGATGCCGGCGATGTTGTCAACAGAGCCGTTGGGATCTTCGGGATAACAGGGACGTTCGCCGCGGGTACTGGCGTAGCGGTAGGCGATCTGGCCGTTTTCGATAAGGTCGCGGATGACCTTGGCGTTCCTGGCTGCGAGTTTGCCTTCGCCGTGGGCGACCGGCATTTCGATTTCCTCGTCGGGTTCGACAAACACGCACACCGAGTTGTGCGGAGCGCGCAGACGCACCCAGCGCGCCTCGAACTTGCCGGAATCGTTGTGGGTCAGGGTGATCGAACGGTCGGAAGGCCCGAGGAAGCGGGCGTCGGGGAGAAGCCCCGTTTTGATGAGTACCTGGAAGCCGTTACAGATCCCGATCACCAAACCGCCGTTGTGGATGAAGTTCTGGATGTGTTCGCGCATCGAGTGCATGAGCTCCACAGCCAGGATCTTCCCCGCCGCGATATCGTCGCCGTAGGTGAACCCGCCGGGAAGGGCGAGTATCTGGCAGTTGGAGAACGGCGCTTCCGAGGCGGAAAGCCAGTTTATGTGTGCAAGCTGTACCGATGCTCCTGCCGTTTCGAATGCGTGTTTTGTTTCCATGTCGCAGTTGGTGCCGGCGGTCCGGAGTACCAGTGCCCTTGGCGTAGCCATGTACTGTTTCCTTCTTCTGTTGACGCATTTTTAAGAATCAGCGCGATCGCCTTGCGCGCCATAAATCAAACGCGCGCATAAGAAAGACCGTCACGATACTTTATAACGCGCTTAACGTGATGAAAAAAATATGTCCGACTTCATGAATTCGGCTGTCGAACGTCTGGCGATCAAATCCATTTCGTTCCAGCCGAGGCCGAGAAGTTCCCACACGCCCCGGCTCAACCGGGGAATCTTGTTGTCGCCGCCCGATCCCATCAGGAGGGCCCGCGCGGTAATATCCGCCGCATTGGTGATCGCGGCCAGCAGGATAGTCCGAGGCTCCGCCTCCATGGCCAGCGGCTCGTGATGGTGGCGAATCACCTCGACCAAACTTTCCGGAAGGTTCCAGCGCTCGACCAAAGCGCCTCCGAGAATGGCATGGTCGTATTCCAGCAGCTGATGTTCGGCATTGAAGAACAACTGCCCCTTGTCAATTGCGAGCCGCATCACCTGCCCGAGGTCGGCGCGGCTTTTCTGCGCCATGACGTATTTCCCGAGGTCGTGCAAGAGTCCGCAGATAAAGGCGTCCTCCTCGAGGCGGGGATCGACTTTTTTGGCGATCTGGCCAGCGGTGAATGCGACGCCGATGCAATGTCTCCAGAACGCCTTCAAATCGAAACCGACATTCTCTCCGGTTTGGCTGAAATTATCAAAGATAAAAGCCGACAGGGCCAGATTTCTCACCTGGTTGAAGCCAAGGATGACAACCGCATTTGTAATGGACGCGATCCGGCGTGAAAACCCGTAGTACGATGAGTTGACGATGCGGAGTATTTTTGCCGACAGCGCCGCATCGCTTGAAAGTGTGTCGTTTATGTCGTTTGCCGTCGTCTTCGGGTTGGCGATAAGCTGGGTTAGCTTCGCCACCACGTCCGGCAACGTCGGCATATCGGATAAATCGTCGAGTATTTCCTCAAGGCTAGCCACCGACCCATCCCTCCTTGGCGCTCTTGATGGCAAGCCGACACAGCTCCCGCATCAGTTCATCATCCCTGTATTCGCTGAACATGACGGCTACGCGCAGCAGGCGCTGTTGCGTAAGCGTCGTTTCCGAAGCGGCCTTTTTCTTTTCCGTCCCCCGGGACGTCGTTTTGCGCCTGGAAGTGGTTGCCGTACCATCCAGATCACGCGGCATAAACCTGGTCCGGGAACTGATCCGCCTCTCCGGCGGACGCTCTTCGTCAACTTCGGCAATCAGGTCGGCGAGGCCGGCGCTCTCCTCCGTGACAGCGATTGTAACGATATTAGCTTTACGCAACTTTCTCCGTACCGCAGCGGAAAGAACGGTTCCGCTGGCGACTACTATCGATCCATCAACCGCCTTGACGTCGTCCTTCACAATAACGCCGTCTTGGAGCTCGGTCAGCCTTTTCCTGTTCATACAGCAACTTTCATCTTTTAACCACAGAGAACACAGAGTTCACAGAGAACGGCCTAATCAATTTTGCTGTGCTCTCCGTGGTGAATTATTCGCCTTTCATTCAGGGGATCAATTTTTCCGTTCCCTTGAGACGGGTCAGGAAGCGCGCGATCAGCTTGGCCGAATTGTCCACGTCCTTGGACGACACCATCTCCACCGGGGAGTGCATATAACGGCAGGGAACGGAGACAAGACCGGCTGCCACGCCGGAGCGAGTCAGTTGGATGGCGTTGGCGTCGGTGCCGGAGCCCCTGGCGATCGGCTGCATCTGGGTTTTGATCCTCGCCTCCTTCGCTGCCGAAATGAGGCGGTCGGTGACGATGGGGTTGAAGTTGGGGCCGCGATGCAGGATGGGGCCGCCGCCGAGGGTGGCTTCGCCGACCATCTTCGGGTTGCAATTGGGGAAATCGGTGGAAAAGCCGACGTCGACGGCGATGCCGATCTGCGGGTCGATGTCATAGGCGGCGGTATGTGCGCCCCTGAGGCCGATTTCCTCCTGGACGGAACTGACCATGTGGACCGCCACGTTCAGTTTTTCCTTGGAGACCAGACGAAGCGCTTCGGCCACGACGAAAACGCCGATGCGGTCGTCAAGGCCGCGCGCGACGATGCGGTTGTTCGGGAGTTCGAGACAATCCCGGTCGATGGTGGCGACGTCCCCGAGCTCGACCATTTCTTCCGCTTCGGCCTTGTCCTTTGCGCCGATGTCGATCCAGAGGTCATGCACCTTTGAGACGGCCGCTTCGCGTTCCTTGGCGTCCATGAGGTGGATCGGCTTGACGCCGATCACGCCGGGTACGGGGCCTTTGGCGGTATGGATGATGATGCGCTCGCCCTGCAGGAGCGGGACGTACACGCCGCCCACGGACGATACGTAGAGATAGCCCTTGTCGTCTATGTACATGACCATGAGGCCGATTTCATCGCAGTGACCGGAAAGCATCACGCGGAACTTCGCCTTGGCGTTGACGACGGCGTGCAGGTTGCCGTGCACATCGCGGCGAATCTCGTCAGCGTACGGCTTCAAATACTTGGCGACGACCGCCTGGCCGGGCTGTTCATAACCGGAGGGAGTGGGTGAGGCAAGAAGATCCTTGAGAAAAGTGCGCGCTGCTGAGTCCATGCTTTTTTCCTTTATGTAAAAAACAATCCCCTACAGGTACTGTATCCTGAGTTAAGCGATTATACCAAATACATGCAAAGATTGACAGTTGACAATGGCTTGCGATTGATAAATGCTATTACTCGGCCATGGCCGGTCGTCAATGGCTTATACCGATTCCATTTGAGATTTTCCGTTCCTGCTTACCGATTTCAGTGTGATATCCTCGTACTGTAACTCACGTTGAACGGGGAACCACAAAGGTGCTAAACGGAGATTCTCAACTGAAATCGGTATTATCGGTCACACCCTCACCGCCCCGGACATCTTCGCAGCGCGGTAGCTCCGGCGCAGCGGGGCTATCTCGTTTTTCAGGAACGCGTCCACCTGCTGCTGAGCCCTTCCCACATAGCGCCTGCCGTCCAGGAGCGTGTGGAGGTTTTTCGCGACTGCGGCGAACGCCGGGTCGTGCTGGATGCGCTGGACAAGGTCATTGTCCCTGCCGAAGCGCTTCACCTGTTCAGCGGCGGCGTGGGAATGCCGGCGGATCAGTTCGTGCAGTTCCTGGCGGTCCCCTCCCGCCTTGACAGCCGCCATGAGGATGTCTTCCGTGGCCATGAACGGCAGTTCCGCCGCGAGGTTCTTCTCGATCACCTTCGGATAGACGACCAGGCCGGAAGCGACATTGTAAACAAGTTCCAGAATCGCGTCGGCGGCCAAAAACGCCTGCGGCAGGGACAAGCGCCTGTTGGCGGAGTCGTCGAGGGTGCGTTCGAGCCACTGGGTCGCCTGGGTCATGTAGCTGTTCACCGGCAGACTGATAAGGTAGCGGGCGAGGGAACAGATGCGCTCCGAACGCATGGGGTTCCTTTTGTAGGCCATCGCCGAAGAGCCGATCTGCTTTTTGCCAAACGGTTCCTCGATTTCCTTGCGATTCGCGAGAAGGCGCACGTCGGTGGCGAACTTGGACGCGCTCTCGCCAATACCCGCCAGAACGGCAAGGATCTGCGAGTCGATTTTCCGCGTGTAGGTTTGCCCGGATACGGGCAGGCTGGATTTGAAGCCCATCTTTTTGCACACCAGCTTGTTCAGCTTTTCGCATTTCGCATGGTTGCCGTCGAAGAGCGCGAGAAAGCTGGCCTGGGTGCCGGTCGTCCCGACTGCACCGCG
Organism: Planctomycetota bacterium; assembly: GCA_036745875.1. Taxonomy (GTDB): domain Bacteria; phylum Planctomycetota; class SZUA-567; order SZUA-567; family SZUA-567; genus DAIOFH01. The sequence continues at coordinate 7,795 of DAIOFH010000008.1, forward strand.
CATTTGCAGCGTTTCGACGCGGCGTTCGATTTCCTTGAGGTCAAGAAGGAAGTCCTGCGCCCAGAGGGTGGCGCGCTTGCCGACGGTGGTCGGCTGGGCCGGCTGAAAATGCGTAAAGCCGAGGGTCGGCAGGTTTTTCTCCCGTTTGGCAAAATCCGCGAGGGCGAAAATCGCGACAGCCAGCTTGTTTTTAATCATTTCCAGGGCCTGGCGGAAAATCACCAGGTCGCCGTTGTCGGTGACGAAACAGCTTGTCGCGCCAAGGTGAATGATGGGAGCGGCCTTTTTGGCGGCAAGGCCGTAGGCATGGACATGCGCCATGACGTCGTGGCGCACTTCCTGTTCGCGTTTTTCGGCGGCCTTCCAGTCGATATTGGGGATGTTTTTCCGGAGATCCGCGACCTGCGCCTTCGTGACGGGGAGGCCGAGCTCGTTTTCGGCTTCAGCAAGCGCCGTCCACAGTTTGCGCCATGTCTCTATGCGAACACTGGGAGAAAACAGCGCGGCCATTTCACGGCTGGCATAGCGCTCGACCAGAGGATTGTCGTAGAATTCATATTTACTGCTGTTTGCCATTTCGTCTCCAGAGCTTCAATTATAAATTCACAGTATCGGTTGTTTCCGAATTCTCGTCACGGGCAATGCCGTCAAGGGCCTGTTTCGCCGCCTCCTGTTCGGCTGCTTTTTTGCTCGACCCCGATCCGCGCCCCATTTCCTTTCCCTCGATGGACACCGCGACCTCGAAAATACGCGAGTGCTCCGGCCCGCTCGAACCAAGCACGCGATACTGCGGCAGTGCGTGCCGGCGCTGCTGGGTAAGTTTTTGCAGATTCGACTTGAAATTCGTGACGTTGGCGCGTTCTATCGCCATTGGCATTTCCGTGCCCAGGGTCTCCATGATAAATTTTTTGGCCGGAGGATAGCCGCCGTCGAGGTAGATGGCCGCCACCACCGCTTCGTATGCGTCCGCGAGGAGGGAATCGGGGATCTTCTTTTTCCTCCCCATGCCCCGCCCCAGGATAAGGTAGCGCTTGAGGTGAATCGACTTGGCGGCATGCGCGAGGGAACCGCGGCAGACAATTGTCGATTTCGCCTCGGTGAGGTCGCCTTCCTGGCGGTTGGGATAGTTGTGGAAAAGGTATTCCCTTACCACCAGGTCAAGGACGGCGTCGCCGAAAAATTCCATCCGCTCGTTATCCAGGCTTTTGTCCGACGTGCTGGAAGAGTGGGTCAAGGCGCGGGCCAGAAGACGCCTGTCATGAAAATCGTAGCCGAGGGATTGTTCACAGGCCGCGAGGCGTTCGTCTTCGTCCGTAAAATCCACGCCGCCGGTATCGCCAATCCCGCTCCATACCTCCACCCGTTCTACCGGCACTTCTTCGACAGGTTGGTAATCGTCGGAATTTTCGTCAATCCCCCAGCCTTCCTCCTCAGGCTCGAAGACAGATGATTCGATATTGCGATCGTCATCCATTGCCATATCCGTTTTGACGCCTGGAAAACAGTGACACCAGCAGGAACCCTTCCGAAAGACGGGCACACCGCCATTCGCCACCCAACCTGTGAAATATATAAAAGGATACTATGAGATAGCCGATATGGCAAATGATAAACCGCCTGTAAACCACAGAATAGAAAAGGTTTCCATACCATACTGGCCAATACCGCCTGATTCCGGCTCTACCGCCCGTTCGCGTTGTAGCGACCCTTTATCCGAATGTCCCGGCGGAATCGCAGTCGGCAGCCAACGGACACTCCCCACAGACCGGTTTCCTGGCATGGCAAATCTCCCGGCCATGGACGATAATTCGATGACTGAAATCACCCCAGCGTTCGGGAGGAAGCAGTTTGCCGACAGCAAACTCGATCTTGTCCGGATCGTCCAAATCATGCAAGCCAAGCCTGCGCGTCACCCGCTTGAAATGCGTGTCCACCATAATGCCGGGCTTGCCATACGCATTGAGAACAACACAATTCGCAGTCTTACGGCCCACCCCGGGGAGAGTCACCAATTCCTCTATCGTGTCCGGCACAACGCCGCCGAACTCCGCCATGATTTTCTGCGTCGCCAGGACGATGTTCTTCGCTTTGGCCCGGAACAAACCAAGAACCTTGATGTACGGTTCGATATCCTCCGGCTTGGCGGCGGCAAACGCCTTGGCCGATTTATATTTCTTGAAAAGGGCGGGCGTGACGGTATTGACCATCTTGTCCGTCGTCTGGGCGGATAAAATTGTCGAAACAAGACACTCCAGTGGGTTCTGGAAATACAACGCACACGAAACGTCGGGATAACGCTTCGCCAACGCGGCGTCAATTCGAGCAGCTTTTGCGGCAAGGTTTTTCAACGATGATTTGGCCATGAACAATCCGATATCACATCAAAGGGGACGGAATAAATAAGGTTTCCATACCGTACCGGTCATTTTGCAAAACTTCAGCATGAAACAATAAAACAGCGTCGAAACGATTCCGTTTCGACGCTGTTCAATTATATGCTGAGCTGTCGTCCCGTTCAAGACCCGGATTGGGTGCCGCCTCTTACCTTCACCTTGAACAAAGGCGCTGCCTCGGGCTCGGCCGGAGTCTCGGGGGCCGAGGGCGGCGTGGGCACGTTGTTCACTGTGTTGACCACAGTCGCGCTTTCCACCTGGCTCATCGCCATCTGGCCGCTTTCACTCGGAGGCGGCGCCAGCATGAAGAATTCCTCGCCTTCCGGAACGGCGCCGGCGGACCGGACGGGAGCGGAAGACATCGGCAGCCCTTCCAGCGGCAGCGATTCGTTGGCTGTGGCCGAGAACGCCGTGGCGTTGGGAGCGGGAGTTGCCGAACGCGCCGGCTCATTGTAGCTTGTCGGCTGCGTGGTGACCCTCGGAGCGGTGTTGCCGGAGGGCGCGACGGGTGTAGTCTGGGGCGACGGCAGCGGGGTATTCAGGAAAGATTCGCTGGTGAGCGGCTCGTAATCCGTAGCCGCGAATTCCTGGATGTTGGCGATCGGAACGGAAGGACCGCGCGGCTGACCGCTGTCGACGCGTTGCGGGCCGAGAACGCCCATGGCAAGCTGAAGGTTCAGTCGGGCCTTGGTGTGGTCGGCAAGTGCGGTGTAGTACTGCGCAAGGACATCGGTTCTGGCTTTACGCGCGTCCTGGACGTCGAGTTCGGTGCGGACGCCGGCCTGATAGCCGATTTCAACCAGGCGAAGCGCCTCTTCGGACGCGGTCCGGTTGACTTCGAGCGCTCGGACGACTTCCTCGGCGTTGGCGAGGGTGTTCATCTGCTGGCGGATTTCGCGGAGCATGTCTTCCTCGCGGTTGAGGATGTCGATACGGCTCTTCCTGGCATTGGCCTTTGCCTCTTCCAGGTTGCCGACATTGTCGATTCCGAGGTCCCATGTGGCGGTGAGGCCGGTGGACCATCTGTTCCGGCTGAATGAGGTGTGCTCGTTGCTGTCGCTCCATCCCTGCTGGAACATCGCGCCGACGGCGGGGAAGAATGCGCTACGCTGAATCTTCACCGCTTCGTCATTCATGCGCGCGGTGAGTTCCGCTTGGCGCAGGTCGGGACGCAGACCCGAGGCGATTTCCACCGCGCGTTCGAAAACGGGACGCATGGGCAGGAATTCAAGCGAGTCGGAGAAGGTGATTTCACTGTCCTGCGAGACGCCCATGTATTTCAAAAGGGCAACGCGGCTGGTGTCGATCTGGTTCTGCTGCGAAAGCATGTCGGCGCTGTACGAAGCGACGTCGACCTGTGCGCGCAGGACGTCGTAATCGGTGGCGGTTTCCTGGCGGCGCTTTTCCGTCACGACGCGAAGCTGTTCGCGCGCCGATTCGACGGCGACCAGGTTGGTGTCGAGAAGGTGCTGCGCCAGAAGAACGTCGTAATAGCTGCTGGCGACGTCGGCGATAAGCTGCTGGATCGTCTCGCGGATTGTTTCATCCGTGAGGGCGGTGAAGAAACGGCTCCGGCGAATGGCGGCAGGGATTGCTTCGCCCTGGAAAAGCGGCTGCGTGACTTTTACCGAAGTGCCGTAGCTGTCAAGGTTGGTGCGGCGACCGTCATTCATCCTGGTCCGTTCGGTCAGGGTGGCGTCGCCGGAAACGAGCACGCTGGGCAGGGCGACGTCCCAGGCGGCGATGCGCTGGCCGCGGGCGATGTCGCGATCCTGCATGTACATTTGCAGATTTTTGTTGTATTGCAGTGCGATCTTGATTGCGTCGTCGATGGAAAGGGGGCCGTCGACGCGGGCGCTTGTCGCTTCGCCACGTTCGCGCTGCGCTTTCCAGTCGAGATAGGCGGCGCGGCGTTCATACGCCATATCGCTCTCAATCTCTGCATCCGACGGGAGGCATCCCCCAAGCGTGAATACGGAGGTCAGGGCCAGGCAGGTCGCCATAAACAAGGCCGTGCGCCGATATTGCATCATAAGTTCATCCTCGTATTGAAACGTTCGATTTAAATAAAGAGTAACCATCCCCGGTGCGAACCGCGTGCCGTCAGTAAAGCGGCTGGGTCAATAAGCAAATCCCCAAACCGCCTGCGCACGCAGGCAATGCGAATAAAACCAATCCTTTCCGGAGGCGTGCACCGCCCCCGTCAAAATTGGCACCGCATAATAAAGTAGGCAAAGAGACAACGGAGCGCGTTGAATGATAAAGCTTTTTTCCACGTCCGTCAATTCGCCTTTTCGAAAAATTTCGCGAATCGACTCTCCATGGGGAAGAATAAATGCTTATTAACAGCCTGTTCCTTGCCCTTAGCGGCCATATAATGACACATGCGACATAACAATCCACGATATAAGGTGTTATGGAAATAGTTGATTGTGATACTTCCGATGGAAGTTGAGGCGCTCAAACAAGCCGGGATCGCCCGCCCTATGGCACGAACATTACGAAGGGAATCAATGTTTTCGGAAAAGCTGCGTGATCGAGGATTTTAATCAGTTATGAATCAAGGCTCGGCGTTTCTCCAGTTCGTCGATTACGACCTGGATGCCATGCTGTTCGTTGGGGGTAAGAACCGCCGACGGCGCTATGGTGATACGCCGTACATAATTCCGCTCCTCCCCCGCAGTGATCCTGGACACAGGGTCGTCCCGCATGCAAAGGGCCAGGATAGAACCGGCGGGCGGTTCGCGCTCGGCCATGTCGACATCCGATTCCAGGCGTCGGAAAAACCTGCGCCAGTTCTGTTCGCGCACTACGGAGGCATTGAAGGTGACGGTACGGACGCGCCGCAAGTGTTCGGGACTGAGCCTCTCTGAGTAGCGCACAGCCACCGAAGCATAGGTCGCCGCCCCGCCGCCCTTTGAGTGCCCGGTCACAAAAACATACTTGCCTGGAGGATGATTCAGGATCAATTCCTCCAGAACGGGTATGGCGTCGGTGTGTTGTCGCGGAAGAAAACCAAAGGCCTGTTTGAGATTGGTCGCCGCCCAGTCGCGGTAATTGCGGCGCATGTTTGCCCCGCCGAAGCTGGAAAACGGATGCCTGGGATTCCGATCCCCAATCATGCTGCCCCGGAAGGCGATGATGAGGTTGCCGTACCTGTCGACGTGCGTCCGCAAGGCGCAACCGGAGGGAGTCACAATCAATCCTTCCGGGGAGTCGCCATATGCCTGCTCGCACGCCACGGCAAGGGCGAGAAAAAGATCCAGTTCGGCGGGACGGGCGGAGTCAAGACCGTCCGCCGCCCCCGCCGAGCCGGACGATGCAAGCGCCACGGCGACAAGTAACGAAAATACGATGGAACGCACATGCCCGGAGCATTGCGGCAGAAGGCTCATATCATGTCGATCTAACCCTGGACACTGCCATATAGCGCTGGTTGATCTCAAGGAGGAACCGCTCCATGTCATCCACAAGGGTGGCGCGCGCGGCATTGGAGAGGCGCTGGTATTCGCTTTCGGCCTGCATGCGGATGCGTCTTCCGTAGGCGCTGATTTCGGCGATCACATCCTCCGCCCTGGCCTGCATCTTGGTGAATTCGGCGGTCGCGCCGCTCGTCTCCATCATTTTGTCGAGAAGCGCCAGCATGCCTTCCATGGTGAAATCCCTGGACGGCATGTGCTTGTCCAGGACACCGCCAAAAGCCTTGTCAAGGGATTCGACGCGCTGGCGGGCATGGGCTGAAATCGAACGCAGGTACGAAGACAGGCGTGTGCGCATCGCCTCAACTTCGAAAGCCTGCTGCGTGATGGCCCAGAGGTGGTGGCCCTTGACGCCGAGCTCCACCGCATGCACGATAAAAGACGGTTTCACCAAAAGGGTCTTCAGCATAAAGCCGAGCGCCGAGAAGCGGTAGGGACTCTTCAAAACGGCGGCCGTGTATTTGCCCAATACTTTCAACTTCCATCCCAGCGGCGGATTCCAGTGCGAATTCGATTTTTTCGGCCAGCGCCCGCGCAAGACTTCGCAACGCTGGAAATAGGCTTTCATGTCGGAAGGATACGCACGCTCAAGCACCAGCTTGTAATCCCGGAGGACATCGGCTTCCGGCCTGGTGGGGATGAAGTTCATGGAAAACGTATGGGTGTTGTTGCCGACTGATTTGTTGGAGATCCTGTTTTTCGCCTCGAGCCTGTCGTGCAGGTCGGTGTCCGGAAGCGCAGTCAAAATCCCGATCATTGCCTGGGGAATCCCCAGTTCCTGGATGCAGGCGGTCATGCGGTCGGCGATGTCGTCGGGGTCGGCGTCGAAGCCGATGATGAAGCCGGACATCACTTCGATGCCCTTGGCCTGGATCCGCGCGGCCTTTTCAGACATGGAGCCATTGAGGTTTATTTGCTTCCCCGTTTCCCGGAGGCTATCCTCCGACGGCGTTTCAATGCCGACGAACACCGAGGTGAAGCCGGCGTCAGCCATCAAATCGAGCATTTCCGCATCGTCGGCGAGGGACAGGGTCGCTTCCGTGAGGAAAGTGAAGGGCCACTGCCGTTCTTTCTGCCAGCCCACGATAGCGGTCAGCACTTCCTTGGCGCGAGGCCTGTTGCCGATGAAGTTATCGTCCACCAGGAACACCGAATCACGCCATCCGAGGCGGTAGAGTTCCGACAGTTCCGCTAAAATACGTTCAGATGCCTTGATGCGCGTCCTGCGGCCGAAGCGACGCCAGATGTCGCAGAATTCGCAGCCGACGGGGCAGCCCCTGGATGCCTGCACAGGCATGAGGGCGTATTTGTCAAGGTCAAGAAGGTCGAAGCGCGGCAAGGGCGCGAGGTTGACGTCGGGATGGCATTCGGCCTGCACCACATGGGCGTCGGGGCCGAAGTAGCTCCTCAGTTCCGCAGCCTCCTTATCCCGCACGGGCGCGGCGTAGGCAGGCTTCAGGCTGCCCTGGCGCAGGTCGGCGATAAAAGCGTCCCAAACCCCTTCGGCTTCGCCTATGACGAAACAGTCGACATTCTCCATCCCATTGTACGCTGAGGACGAATACGGCCCGCCGGCCACGACCGTTTTGGCAAAAGTCTTGACCCGTTTCAGGACCGCTTCCATGCTTACTTTCTGCGCGATCATCGCGGAGACAAAGACGACGTCAGCCCACTCGATATCGCTGTCGGTAATCTCGCCGGCGTTCATGTCGACGAGGCGAAGCGAAAATTCTTCGTCCGAAAGCATGGCCGCCACGGTGAGGATGCCAAGTGGGGGAGTGGAGGTCTTCTTTCCGATCATGCCAAGGGAGTGGGAAAAACTCCAATAACTTTCGGCTGGCGTTTCGGGATAAACCAACAGGATTTTCTTAAAGCGGTCAATTTTCGACATTCAACAACCCCTACCTTCCTTAATATGCGTCTTGCGGAACAAATATTGCTAAAGTCTGTTAAAAAATTCTGTTGCATAATCTATGTCCGGAAAGAAGCCACGATCATGCTGTGTGCGCCGTGAAATCCGGCTGTTTCGAATATCCGATTATACCCCGGTCATGGGGAAAAAGAATAGGGAATCTGAGAAAAATCTTATTTAAAAACCCTCTCCGTAAACGGGAGAGGGCTTGAAAACAAAGAAGGGATGTTTTACAGCCGGCTATTTTTTCAGGTAAATGGTCGGCTGGCCGTAATCGAAGCGGTGGTTGATGCCGTTAAGGCTTTCCGAATGGCCGATGAATAGGTAGCCGCCATGGTTCAGCTGGTCATAATATTTGTTCACCAGGCCTTCCTGCGTCGGGCGGTCGAAATAGATCATCACATTGCGGCAGAATATGAAATCGAACTTATTCTTGAACGGCCACTCGGTAAACAGGTTGAGGTGGCGGAACGTCACCAGGTTCCTAAGGGCCGACTTTACCCTGAAGGCGGGCTTGCCTTTTTCATCGTTCACCGGTTCGAAATACTTGTTGACGATGTTCTTCGGCACGCCGTCGACGCGTTCCTTGGCATAAACGCCTTTTTGCCCGTGGGCGACCACCTCGGTGTCGATGTCGGTCGCGAGAAGCTTGATATCCCAATCCTGCGGGTTCGGGATGTTTTCCATAAGCGTCATGGCGATAGTGTATACTTCCTCTCCCGTCGAGCAACCGGCCGACCAGGCGCGGAGACGGACCTTGCTGCCAAGACGATTCGCAGGGGACTGGGCGATTTTGGGAATCAGGGTGCTGGCGAGGAACTGGAAATGCTGGTTTTCCCTGAAAAAGGATGTCAGGTTGGTTGCGATGGCGTTCATGACCTCGCGCAGCGCTTCACCGGTCGTGTCTTCCGTCACCCATTTAAAATATTCCCTGAATCCGGACATCTGACGCTGGCGTATGACTTTGCCGAAACGAGCCCGGACAAGTTCACGCTTGTTGTCGCCAAGTGAAATCTTTGCCTTGTCATAGATGTATTGACGAATCTTATTGAAAAGATCGTCTGTGAGGTCATCCGTACCTTCCCGGAATATCTGCGTCGTTTTTCGCAACCTGGCGGATTTCTGCCTGAGGTTTTCGCCACTGCGTGACATTAGTACCCATCCCTTCATTATAGATAAACGTCCCAGCGTACAATGAATGCAACACTAAAACGCTAACTCCAAAACTAAATTTTTTCCTATAGTTGCTATCCTGCAGATTATACAGGATAAGCACGATAAAAGCAAGCATCTTTTTGTATCAGATAATGGCTATTCCAGCCTGCCAAAGTATTTATAGGATATCGTGGCAATTAACTATATCTGTCCTTAAAACGAATCAATCATCCGTAGACAACTTACCCAGCTTCAAAGTCAGTACGGCAAGGCTGCTGACCAGCTCCACGTTCTCGACCGAGATTGACGCAGGCAGGTCGAGCTTCACTGGCGCGAAATTCCATAACCCCTGAATGCCGCTCTTCACCATCATCTCGGCGGCCATCTGCGCGGTTGCGGCGGGAACGGTCAGGATACCCAGAACAATACCCAGTTGCTGAGCCAGTGCGGGCATTTCCTCCAGGGGGTAAACCAGCCTGCCGTAAATCGACTTGCCCATCTTTTCTTCGGCGACGTCAAAGGCGGCGACTATGTTCAAGCCGCAGCGTGAAAAGTTTTCATACCCCATCAGCGCGCGGCCAAGGCTACCGGCACCGACGAGAAACGCATCAGTTGCCTTGTTCCAGCCGAGAAATACCTCGATTGCTTCGATAAGGGAGGACAACTCATACCCGACCCGCGGCTTCCCGGTAATCCCGGTAAGGGCGAGGTCTTTTCTGACCTGTGTTGAATCCAGGTCAAGTTCCCCAGCTATGTGGGTACAGGAGACCTGGCCATGTCCTTCTTCCTTGAGTTGACGCAACAGTCGGAGATAGCCAGGCAGTCTTCTGACGCTTGGCTGAGGAAAACTTTTCGCGTTGTTGGTTTTCATTCCGGCACCTAGCTCCTACGCCGACTCGCGCCATATCCTAGCTGGCTGGACAACGTTTGCCCAACCCCTGCCGGCGACGCGAGGCGATTGCGATTTCTCTATATATTCTTTGCATTTGTAAAAAATGAAAAATACTCTTTCCTATAAAATAGGGGCAATCTCCCGGAATGTCAAGCTAACAGGTTTTTTTTTGCATTATCCCCTTCCGGGAACATGTAAACGCCCTGCGCATTCCAGGCAGTGCGCACGACCGAATAGCGAACATATTGTCCCTATTATCACCACAAACACAATATATTGATAGTACAATAACCCATCACCGGGGAATCGCAGAGGAAATTTTAGCGCGCGGAGTGATATGATGGTATCACACGAGGCTAAACGGCGGTTCAATTGTACAAAGGCAGGTGATGAAAAAGGTTTAATAAATGCGATCAGGCAGATTCGGATAGGATGACGGCGCGGATTGCGGTCGTCTTGGCGTGTTGGTCTGAATAATCGCCGGAGATACGGGATCGGCCAATTCCGGCGGAGGCAACATTACGGGTTCGAGTGAAGCGGACGGCGGCGGCAGCGGGCCGGGATCGGCCAGATCGCCGGGAAACGACGGAGAAGAGCCGGTGCCCATTCCGGCAGGTTCTGCAAGATCAGGTAACGCCCCCGCCATCAGAGGCGACGGAATGCCGGTGTATTCAGGGACGGCCCGGGTATTTACCTGCCATGGGGCTGCGGGTTCGGCTGCGGGACGAACTTCCTGAAGCGGTTCAAGCCCGCCTTGTCCGCCTCTTCCCTGCATGACCACGCCCCAATTGTTGACGTGGAATGCGCGTAGGCCGCTTGCCTTCGGCAAGGCCCGGAGAATTCCGTCCAGGACGCCCATATTGTACGCGTTTCCAAGGGGCGTCGGGGCGACGTCCTTCGCCACCGCCTCGGCGACGGCTTTTGCCGCGTTTGGCCCTGACAGCAGCGGGACGAGCCGCCTCAGGGTGTCCCTGGCCGTCGCTTCGATGCGTTCACGCGACTGGTTCCTCGCCGCGACAAGCCGCCATAATTCGTCATTCCTGACAAAGGCGGCGCTTATGCCAAGCTCCTGCCCCGAAACGGGGAGGGTGACGGAAAAACGAATCTCCGCCCAATCGCCCTGCACGCTTGTCGACAGGCTGTTGGGCTCCTGGAGAAGCGTTTCCCGCGCAGCCGACAGCGGTCCGTATTCGACGACGAAATCCTGGTAGGAAAACACCGATCTGGACTGCTCCGAAAACATCTGGTAGGCGGCCTGGTAATCGCCGCGACGGATTGCGGCGGTGAAGTCCCGCCATAGGTCGTTGATCGTCCCGATACCTTCCCCGGCCCCGCAGGTGGCGGTGCCGAAAGCTAAAATTGCTATGACCGACGCGAAAATCGGCAGGAGATATCGTTTCAAACGCATAGGGTCAGATCCAATCAACCATATCATAACATCGCAATATCGTGATTATAATAAACAAATGCAGCCACAGAGACCACGGAGTACACGGAGAGACTTCAAAAAAGCGGTTCTCTGCGGGCTCTGCGTTCTCTGTGGCTGATGACTTCCTTCTTAAAAGCGGATCGTAATGTCCGAATCCACGGTCTGGGTCACAGGTTCGACAACGTTGACGAAAATGCCGTAGGTGAGGTTGTTCCTGGTCGGCCGCTGGACGATGCGTGCTTCAATAAGCGCTCTTTCGCCCTGTGCGACAAAACGGTTAGGCACCCTGGGGCTGACGCAGACGCAGGTCGACGACACCCTGCCGATGCGTATCGGGGCATCGCCAGGTCGGATGACCTCGAACCACTGGGACGGCAGCGCATCGTTCGGGTGGTTGCCCGGAGGGATGTCCGTGGCAGGCACCAGCCGCAGCGCGGCTCCGTTGAACGGCACCGACGGGGTGGCCGGGGTAAAGGTGGAGGTCGTCACCACAGGCGAACTGTCGGGATAGTACACCGCCGTCTGTGTCGTCGCCACTGGCATGGTGTAGGTGGCTGTGGTTATGACCGGTTCAGAGTAGGTTACGGTCTGCGTATAGTCGACCGTGGGGGTATAGGTGGTGGTCGTCTGCGAGTATTCGACAGGTTGCAGGGTGGTGGCGGCAAACGGCTGGCTGTCGTAGGCCGCCGTGGTCATGACTGGGGCGGACGCCACCGGGTAGGTGGTGGTTGTGGTCGTGAACGGCTGTGTTTGGTAGGCGGTCACGGTGCCGGGAGTCGTGCCGACAGGATAAAATATCATGGGGGTCTGCTCGATAACCTGGCCGCTCTCCGACAGGGTAATGGTCGGCGGGTCGGAGTACAAGACCGATCCCGCAGGAACGATCTGGCAAATGCCCGCCGTCGTCGTAGCGGGGGCTGTATACGCGGGTGGCGTGTAAACCACCGTCTCCTGCCTGATTTCCGGGAAGCTCTGCCTTGGCGGGGGTGCGACAGCATAGGACGGAGACGAGAGCGGCAACATGCTCACTCTCACCTCCGTCCGTTCTGCATACTGGTTGGCTACGGACGCTACCTGGACGGGCGCGGGTTCCTGCACCCTGACCGGCTGGGGAGCGGCCGAAAGTCTCTGTGTGGAAGGTTCGGCTTGGTTAACGCAACAACCGACCGTCAACAATGCGATTACCGACATCGACAATACTGCAATGCAAATTGTCGTACGTTTCATGCCTCTGCCCTCCCTGATGTTCAATCAGGTCCGCGGCAGAAGGTTAACGCACCTCCGCTAAATTGTCCTCACATTGGACGAACGCGGAACTGAATTTGTCGTGCTGACTGTGGTCACAGCCGGATTAAACGGTGCACTCGGACCGGTAGCGGGATAATAGCGCGCCGGAGTCGAGTTGATCACCTGGCCGGACGAAGTGACGGTCACGGTCGGCGGATCGGAATATACGGTCGTTCCCGGAGGAACGATCTGGCAATAATTTGTCGTGCAGTAAGGCGCGGTCGAAGTCACCGCCGCCGTTTCCGTCATGGTGATCGGGGCAACAGCGGTGCAGGGATCACAGACAACCGGAGCCGGGCGCGGCCTGGGGGGCGGCGGGGTATAGCATACGTTTTTGTCTGTACAGCTGCAGCCGACCAATACCGCCGGAATCAACGCGAACATGCCTAACGCACAAATTTTCTTGAACATACTCATGATTATTCCTCCTCTAGGGCAAGGCCTTTTTTCCCCTGTGCCGTGTGTGGCGGGCTAAACAGGCGAATTTCCGGACAGTCCCGTGAAAAGGAATTCTCTAGCCCTACTTTCCCGGGGCCTGGGGTATCCTTTTGAAAAAACTGGCGGAAATTCAGCAAGGCCGAAAATTAATACGGTAAATAACCTCCCCTCTTCTTTTCTATGTCCGATAGTATTGCCGTTTCCTTCTTATAATGTATTATAATATCACTATACCCTACCGTCAGGGGCATGGGAGACATTTTTTTTGCGAAATTTGAGTAAATGGGGCGCGAATAGGAGAAGGTTTTCTCGAAGGAAAACAAAAATGCGGGTACAAGTTTTTTTATGAATGGATACGTTGAGTTTTCTGCAATAATTAGGATTGGAGTTTTGCAGAACGGCGATTCAAACCGCCGAAGTGTCGCTCTGTAAAACAAAACCTGATCGTTCCGCGTTGGTATACATTTTTCATCAAATCGCGGATGACGGCAATGACCGTACTCGTTTACAGTGAAAGTAAAACGAGCGGGCGGCACAATGGGTACGAGCGAAAACTCGAACGACGTGATATATTTGATAGAAATTTCCTCGCAAGGGCGAATGGCGGTATATTCGCCACTGCGAAAAAACACTGTCACCCAAGGAGAACACAGACCATGCAGCCAAAACGTTTCAATAGGAACGTAAAACCGCGCGTCATCGCGCTTGCCCACACCGCCAAAAACCCCAGTCGCAGCTTTGCCATAGCTTTTGCCATTCTTTTTGCCGTCCTCGCCACCCTGTTTCTCGCATCCAGGTCGGTCGTGGCGGCGGATCGCGGCGAAAACCTCAAGGTTGCCAAGGCGCTTTCCGAAGCCTATGCGGACGTGGTCGAAATGGCCGGCCCCGCCGTCGTCGGCATCGAGACGGAAAAGCTCACCGGCGGCCGCAACCGTTCGGACGACGAGGAAGGCGAAATCTTCGACAACGATATTTTCGAACGCTTCTTCCGTCACCTGCCGCGTGAATTCGGCCCCGGCCCGCGCCTGAAACGCGCCCCCGAGCGCCGCGTCAGGGGCATCGGCAGCGGCATCATCATCGACCGCTCCGGCCATATCCTGACAAACAACCACGTCATCGCCGACGCCGACAAGATCAGGGTCGAATTGGCGGAAAAAGGCCGCATCTTCGATGCCGAAATCGTTGGCCGCGACCCGAACACCGACCTTGCCGTCATCAAGTTGATCGACGCCCCGTCCGACCTGCCGATAGCGAAGATCGGCGACTCTGACTCCCTCAGGCCCGGCAATATCGTCGTCGCCATCGGTTCCCCGATGGGCTTCAAGCAGTCGGTGACGACAGGCGTCGTCTCCGCCAAGGGCCGTACGCTTGGCGAACTGAGTTACGAACGCTTCATCCAGACCGACGCCGCCATCAACCCCGGCAACTCCGGCGGCCCGCTCGTCAACCTTGACGGCGAAGTGGTCGGTCTGAACACTCTTATCTCCACCCGCTCCGGCGGCTCCGACGGCATCGGCTTTGCGATTCCGATCAACCAGGCCAAGTCCGTCATAGCGCAGTTGATTGAAAAAGGCTCGGTCACCCGCGGCTGGCTCGGCATCGTCATGAATCCGGAAGACCCGGAAATCAGCGTCGAACTCGGCCATGACGGCTCCGGCGTCCTCGTCACCGACGTCGATCCCGAAGGCCCCGCGGCCAAAGCCGGCGTCAGAAAGGGCGACCTCATCGTCACCTTCGACAATATGCCCATTAACGACAACGACCACCTGCGCTACCTTGTCGCCGACACGACGCCCGGCCGCGACGTGCCGATCACCGTCGTCCGCGCGGGTGAAAAAGTGAACCTGTCGATCTACATCGAACCCCAGCCGGAAGACCTTTTCACGCGGTCGAGAGGCGGCAACGGCGGCGGCTCCGATTCCGACTCCGGTTCGTCCACGGAGATGTCCTCGGAAAAGCTCGGTCTGGACGTGCAGAACCTCGACCCCGCGTTGCGTCAGCGCTTCGACATAGCGGACGACGTCAAAACCGGCGTCCTGGTGACGAACGTCAGCCCCACGGGCCCGGCAGCCGACAAAGGGATCACCGCCGGCACGGTCATCATCGAGATCAACAACCGCCCGGTCAGCGACGTGGCGACCTTCAAGAAGATCCTTGACGAAAACAGCGATCGTGACAAGATCCTCGTCTACGTCAAGCGCGGCCAGGTCTCCCGCTACGTGATGTTGAACTTCAATAAGTAAAGTAAGTAAACCCGTACCACCTCCATGAAACACGGCCGCTCCTCATTGGGGAGCGGCTTTTTTATTTACCGAACATTGGGGCTAGTCTGATACTTGTCTCCAAAACGCGGATAGGGTCAAAGAAAAGGGCAATAGTAAAATTCATTACTCCATGTCATCAAAAAAAAATATCTTAATTTTCTTTGAAAAGGCTCCAATTTAGAAGCGTGCTGAAAAAACCCGAAAGGACTTCGAGCGCCACCTGATACACAATAATCAGACACGGTGAGGACATATTTCACTCGACACTGGAGAATCGATGCCACAGGATGAACCTATAGAAGCGATGATCAATTCATTCGCGGAATCCCTTTCCGGCAAAAAACGCGAACGTTTTCTTATACTCAAACTGTATGCCGAATACAAAGCCCTTGAAGAAGCTCACGAATTCGGCAACTTCCTGAACGCCCGTCACGATCCCGCCGAACTCGGCCCCGACCTTACCCGCTTCTTCGAAGCCAACGACCATCGCTATGCGGAATGCGCAAAAGCCCTTTCTCTCCTTTTGAAAAAAGAATTGCGCGAGGAATAAGCGAAGCCGGATCGGGACTTGTCGCCGCCTCGCCAAATCCCTACAATGAAGATTGTTGAACCGACTGAAATATCTGCGAGGAAAAAACGAATGACCGGTTGCCGATCACATATACGCGTCCTGGCCATCGGGCTAGCGCTTCTTTTTGCCTACACTGCGGCATGCCCCGCCGCTCAGCCGCCACTGGACGAAAAAACCGAAGAGCAGCTTCGCGCCCTCGACAACATCGTCTCCGAAATCAAAAATCCATACGGCGACGCGGACCCGGCGCAACGCACCAGCCGCGGCGAACGCCTTAACCAGGCTTTTGTCGCCCTTACGGGACAGGCCATTAACCCGCTCGTAGGGGTTACGGTCCTCGGGATGTACAATTATTTCCGGACAGACGAGATTTACCGTGAATACCTCCCGCTCCACGACCAACCCTATGTCTGGATCCCGTTCCTTGTCATAATCCTGTTGATGCTTTTCAACAGCACCATCTGCGAGGCGATGCCGTTCCTCAAGGTCCCGCTGAATGCGCTAGGCGACTTCGTCAACAAGGTGGGCGCGGTCTCTCTCCTGCCACTGATAGTCAAACTCTTCGCCGAAAGCGTCGCCGAACCATTTGCGGAAGAAATCACCTGGCTCCACGCCGCCCTCTCCTCCACCGCCTACGCAGGGGAGTTCGCCGTCGCCGGGGCGGCCTGGCACGCCGCCGGCTGGCTCGCGGCCGCCGTGGTGGGGACTGTCGTCTATCTCGTCGTCTGGCTCACCTTCAACGTCATCGACGTCGTCATCCTCATTTGCCCCTTCCCCGGCGTCGACGCGATACTCAAATCGTTCCGCCTCGCCGTCATTGCGGCGCTTACCGGAATTTACCAGGTCTCGCCGACCCTCGCCCTCATACTCGCCTGCATTATCGTGCTGGTGTCTTTGTTTGTCGCCGGATGGTCGTTCCGCCTGTCCGTGTTCGGCTTCATTTTTTCCACTGACATTCTGTTTTTCCGTAAGCGCCTAATCGAGCCGAGAGAAGCCCGCGCCTTCTCGACGACTGGCCTGGCGCAAGCGAAGCGCCTCCCCATGCGCACCCTGGGCACCGTGTCCACAGACGCTTCCGGCGAACTCCTGTTCACCTACCGCCCTTGGCTCGTCTTTGGCAAAAAGACGCTTGCCCTCGGCCGTGCAGCGGATTTCTACTGCGCCAGGGGCTTTGCCAGCCCACTGATCGTCAGCGCCGGCAGAGCCGGGGTATCTTGGCTCCGCCTGCCGCCCCGCTACCGCAAACAGGAAAACGACATAGTGAGCGCCTTCGGCCTGCGCGAAACGGTCGACAGCGCGCAACCCACATCCATCCGGAGTTGGGTCAGGACAATTGACAACTGATATCTGGAGTTTATTATGTCCGGCAGCAAGCAAAACAAGCCTTCCCCCGCCGTCAACGCCCGCCTCGACCTCCTCTTCGGACACATGGCGGAAAAAGGCATGGATGTCGCCGTCATCAACCGCCGCGAGGATGTGTACTATTTCTCCGGCTTCACCGGAACGGACTGCGTGCTCCTCCTGGTCGCGAAGCGGCGTAAGCTGTTCCTGGTCACAGACGCCCGCTACACAGAGGAGGCGGAGAAGACAGCCCCCGGCTATGCGGTGACCCTGTGGAAAGGCGGTTTTGCCTCGTTCATCGGAAAATTGGTCAAGAAATTCTCCGCCCGTACGGTCGGCTTCCTGCCTTCCCAGATGACGGTCCAGTTCCATGAAGGTGTAATTGCGGAGGCGGGAAAGCGCCTGGCCTGGCTCACTCTCGCACCGGCGATTTCATCCATGCGCGCGGTGAAATCGGCGGTCGAACTGTCGGCGATGAAGCGTGCCCTCGCCTGCGCCGAAGCGGCTTTTCTCGCTTCGCGCCGCAATTGGAAGGCCGGCATGACGGAGAAGGACGTCAAGGACGATCTTGAATGGGCGATGCGCCGACATGGCGCGGAGGATGCGGCGTTCGAAACGATTGTCGCGGTCGGGGCGAACGCTAGCCTGCCCCACGCCCACGCCGGGAACGGCAAGCTGCGACCGGGAAAAATGCTTCTCATCGACTTCGGCGCGCGCGTCGGCTTCTATAATTCCGACCTCACCCGCACCATGTGGGTCCGGGACGTTCCGTCCGTATGGCAAAAGCGCTACCAGACGGTGCTGGACTGCCAGCTCGCGGCTATTGAAAAACTTGGCCCCGGCATTCCCGGAACGGCTGCGGACGCCGCCGCCAGGCGTATACTCGCCAAGGCGAAAATCGAACCGTATTTTACCCACAGCCTCGGCCACGGAGTCGGCCTCGCCGTCCATGAGGAGCCGCGGCTCAGCCACCTCGCCACCGAACCGCTTGTCCCCGGAAACATCGTAACGGTCGAACCGGGCGTCTACTTCCCCGGCTCCGGCGGCATACGCATAGAAGACATGGCAGCTATCGGCAAGGCCGGCGTGACCATCCTCAGCTCATTGCCGAAAGACCTGGCGTCGCAGGTTATCTGAGAGCCTCGATGTCGACCTGACGCAACGGCAAGCAATCCCAGCATAATGTACACATGCCGGATACGCGCAGAATGTCCTCTCCCCCTAGGGGGAGAGAGTTAGGGTGAGGGGGTGTCCATCCGCGTCAGCAATACACGTCCCTCTTCCCCGCCCGCACTTCCGCGACCATTTTCTTGGACGCTTCCCGGGGGCCTGCTTCCATCTTGTCTGCCGTTTCGTCAATAAGCTTTTCGCCTATCGCCTTCGTTTCCGGCGAGGCGTAGTCGGAGAGGTATTCCTGGAAGGTGCTTAAGGCGTTCGGGTCGCAGTGGTGGCGGATTTCCCCGGGCTTGGCCAGGTCCATGAAATCCTTGCCTGTGCGTCCGAGCCGGTAACAGCCGGTGCAGAACGATGGGACATAACCGAGGTTGGCCACGTCGCGGATGACTTCGTCAAGGTTGCGCTGGTCGCCAAGGGAGAATTGCGCTTCAGTGTCCTCCTGCAACCCTTCCTCCGAATAGCCGCCAGGATTGGTGCGGCTGCCCGCCGAAATCTGGCTCACGCCAAGGGCGAACAACTCGCGCCTGAGGTTCGCTGTTTCCCTCGTCGACATGATGATGCCCGTATACGGGACGGCCAGGCGCAAGATGGCGACAATCTTCCGGAAGTCGATGTCCGACACCGCGGCGGGCGGATGCTCCGCCATGTTCGACCCGACCGCCGGTTCGATGCGCGGGACCGATATGGTGTGCGGGCCGACGCCGAAGGTATTGTCGAGGTGGCGGATATGCTGGAGCATGGCGAGTATTTCAAAGTTCCAGTTGAAAAGGCCGAACAGCACGCCGATGCCGCAGTCGTCTATCCCCGACCGCATGGCGCGGTCGAACGCCGTGACCCGCCAGTCGTAATCCGTTTTACGCCCCGCGACATGCACCCGGTGATAAGTCTCGCGGTGGTATGTTTCCTGGAACAGCTGATAGGTCCCGATCCCCGCATCCTTCAGTTGGGCGAACTCGTCACGGGTCAGTGGCGCGACGTTGGCGTTGACGCGGCGGATTTCCCCCGGACCCGACTTGACGGAATAAATGGTTTTGATGGAGTCCAGGACATACTGGAAGCCTGATTGGGTCGGATAGGATTCCCCGGCGACCAGCAGTATGCGTTTGTGCCCCTGCTCGATGAGGATCTTCGTTTCCCTGGCGATTTCCTCCTGGGTGAGGGCGCGGCGCTTGACGTCCTTGTTCCTGGCACGGAAGGCGCAGTACAGGCATTCGTTGCCGCAGAGGTTGGATATGTAGAGGGGGGCAAAGAGGACGAGGCGCTTGCCGTAAATCTCATCCTTGATCTTCGCCGCCGTCTGGAACAATTCCGACAACAGTTCCGGATCGGACATCGGCATCAGCGCGGCGGCGTCCGCCAGGTCGAGCCCCTTCTGTTCCCGCGCCTTGGCGAGGATTTCCCTGACCTTCACCGCATCGGCCCAGCGGTTCTCGGCAAGTATTTTTCCAATTTCCTCTTCATCGATGTAGTCCGCCGTCTGGACGATCTCCTGGTCTTTTGTCATGGTTTGTCTTTCGTGCGTGCGTGGCTTTGTAAAAAACGCCATTCCCGCGAGTGCGGGAATGGCGGGATAATTTCTGGCAGCATGTCGAGGTGTAATGGGTAAAGCGCAATGAATCTGTCGTGATCAAAATCCCGCTGAAATCGGAAGAGTTGTCCCGCCGGCTTCCGATTAGTGTCTTTTGCGCTTGCGGCGTTTTTTGTTGGCGCGGCCTGTTTTATGCTCGCCTTCGTACGCGCCGCCGATAGCGGCTTCGCCGCTCCGTGCGGCGGGATAAATGTCCGTTGGCATGCTGTTGAAGCGGGTAAAGGCATTCGACTTGAGAAGCTCGTCGACCATCTTTTTCGCTTCGTCGGCTGTTTGGGCGTCCACGCATTCGGTCTGCAGGTGGCGGCAGGTTTTGAACGCCCCCTGCCAGATGACCGTGAGGGCGTCCCCCCGGTTGAACCACCTTAGCTGCCAGCCTGGGGAATCCGGGCTGCACTGTCCCCTGACGGCAAAGCCGTCGGGAGCGAATACCGTGGGTTTACTGATTATAAGCACCATACTCCTTTAAAGTTGGCCTTGCCCGCCCCATTGTTTCCAATAGGCTTCGCAGTCGGCCACGCCTTTTTGGGCTGTTTGATTGTTCTTGTCGATTTCGTCGAGGATGGATTTCTGGACGCCGTGGGAATTGCGGAGCTCCTGCAGGGCGAGTTCGTTCCTTCCAAGCTGCTGGTAGAGCATGGCTTTTCTCAGGTACAGGCCGCCGAGAAGGGCGCGCGGTCCCGATTCGCCCGGATTCTGGCGCGCTCGCTCGCCTGCGCGCTCGACGCCCTTGTTGATGACCTGGATGCAGTTTTCGGCAAACAGTTCGGCGCGTTCACGGTTTTCCGGGCCGAGCTTGATATAGCTGATGGCGTTGGAATAGAGTTTGCGGCTGGCGCCTTCGGCGGCCATCGCTTCGCCATAGACGGCTTCGCTGTCGTTGGGGGCGCGGCGCAGGCAATCGCCGAGCTTGGCCAGTGACTGGCGGTAGTTCTCATGTGCCTGCGCGAAAGTGGCTGCAGCCTGGTCGCGCTGGCTGAGGTTCAGCTCTTCCATCATCTTGCGCCATAGTTCGTGGCCGCGGTGGAGATAGGCGAATCCCTGTCCCCGGAGAGCGTAATAGTCGTTCGGATCAAGGCGCAGCGCGCTCTGGTAGCTGTCGATGGCGTCCTGCAGTTCGAGAAGATTGTATTGCGCATCGCCAAGCCAACGCCAAACGGCGGGGTTGTTCGGGCTGGCGCTCGTTTCACTCAGAAGCAGCGACTTGGCTTCGGCGAAACGGTTGTTCTTGACCATGTTGACGGCGTTTTCGAATTGGGCGCTGCCGCGCTGTCCGTTTGAAGCCGGCGGCTGGGCCTGGGTCGGTATCGGCGCGGGCGGAGCGGACATCACCGGCTGCGCGGGCATAGGAGCCGCATAAGGATCCCCGTACGACGGCGACATGGTCGTCTGCATCGGCGCGCTCGGCTGGGGGTAAGCGTTGGGGCCGAAATTATTCATGGACTCCTGGCTGTAGCTGGTGCCGGGATAGACATAGCCGTTGTTGTACGGCGAGGTCGGCGGCGGCGAGCCGGGAAGGGTGTACGAATCGCCGACAAAGCCGGAAGTTCCGGAAGGGTCGTTGGTGACGCCGGCATAGGCCTGCGGCGGCTGGGCGAACGGGTCCTGGTAGGTTTGGTACGGATCCTGGTACGGGTTGTTTTGCTGATACCCGCCTTGGGAACCCATAGCGCCGGTGGCGACGCTGCCGTCCGGGTTGTAGCCGGTGAACTCGTCTTCGTCGCCCCACATATCATCGGGGCTTACCGGGGGAGGCGTATTGTCGTTTGAGGAAGAACGGGACGACCTGGACGGCGTGTCGTCGTCATCATTGTCGTTGGACTTGCGGTTGCGCCACATGCCGCCTTTCCACCACGGAACCCTCTTGTCCTCGCCGGTGCTGTTCTTGGTATCGATCTGGCGGACCACCTGCTGATCGGCGACTTCGGAAGTCTTTATCCTCGCGGGCGAGACCCCCTGGCGTGTTGCAACGCGGGTTTGCTGCTGTTGCTGCGGGTTCGGTTGGTAGGGGGAATATTGCTGCGGCTGCTGTTGATAGACAGGTTGGGCGTACTGCGCCGGGTTCTGGGGCTGGCCGTATACTGGTTGCACCGTCTGCGGCGGCAGCGGGCTCGCGGGATTCGGGTTATAGCGGTTTTCCACCGAGATAGTGGGCATGGTGAGGATGACTTCCTCTTTGGTGCTGAGGGAATTGGCTACTTCGTCCGGATGTACGTTGCCTTCATAGCGCGTGACTTGGCCTGTGGCTGCGTCGACGCCGAAGTGGGTATCGAGGAAGTGGGTGTTATCGCGGCCGGGGACGGGGCAATACTTTGCTCCTGGCGGACAATAGTATGGATCGTTCGGGTTCGTGGACTGCTGCACAGGCATCGCATTGGCTGCGATGGCGATAGTCCCGCCGACAACGATCCAGGTGGCAAGGAACAGTAATTTCCTAATCACTTTCAATCCCCTTGTTCACAGCCGCGATTTAGTCCCGGCCAAAGACGTGAATGGTGATCTACCGTGTTTACGCAAACAAACGTCGGCCAGAACGACACATTGCAAAAATCGCAACTGCGGACGGCCGATGTTTTATTTGATCGTTACGGAACACGGAATAATGGTAATCCATTATCATTATTAAAGTTGTCAAAGCAAATAAATGACGCGCCAAAACCTA
The DNA here is from genome assembly GCA_036745875.1 of Planctomycetota bacterium. Classification (GTDB taxonomy): domain Bacteria; phylum Planctomycetota; class SZUA-567; order SZUA-567; family SZUA-567; genus DAIOFH01. The sequence continues at coordinate 30,382 of DAIOFH010000008.1, forward strand.
AATAGCTTATGACAACAAAAGATCATACTATAAATTACGCAATTCGATCTTTTCCTTTTGTTCTAAAAGAAAATTTTACGGTTTTATCGGATCGGATTCAAGATAATATCATACATTATGAACCGTCACCAATAAAAAAAACGGGAAAAGTTGACACAGCAGTGATTTCCCCTGATACTGCTAGTTTTCTTGACATCGGTATGGCATGTGAATAATATTAATAGTTCTCTTCGCCGGGAGGTAGCCGGAGTTTATTTCGTATGAGCTACTTTCTGTCATGCGTTGTAGGGGAGTCCTTCGTTTTCATTGTGACATGATTTTTCCCGGGGGCGCCTGGTTTATGCAAAAATTACTGTTTGCCGCTGTTTTATGTGGGGTATGCCTGTTGTCGGGCTGCGTCGAGCGCGCGCTCGTCATCACCTCCGATCCGCCGGGCGCGGACGTCACCGTCAACCAGCAATGGACCGGCAAGACCCCCTATGTGCTTCCGTTCAAGCACTACGGCGTCTATGACATCTGGATCGAACACCCCGGTTTTGAAGAAAACGGCAGGGTGGTGAAATTCTACCCTCTGCATGTCGGCGAGCCGGTCAAGGCGCCGGCCTACCAGTACGCTGGAGTGGATTTCGTCACCGAAGTGGTGCTGCCCGCCACGCTTCAGGATGTTCACAATCTGCATTACGTACTGGAACGCGTGGACCAGGCGGATGATATTTCGGACGTCCTCGCGCGCGCGGCCGACCTGCGCGCGGCGAGCCGCCTGCGCACCGGAATGCGCATGGAGCGGGACATAGCGCGCGGCCTCTACGACGCCGACGGCGCTGCCGGGGGCGACCCGGTGGCGGCTCCGGCGGACTCCTATGCCGAATACGACCAGGTCCAGGATTCGCCATTCGACGCGACGCCTCCCGATCCGATGCAGATGCCGTACTACGACGGTTTTTAATCGGGAATGCCGACGCTATCAAGACAGTATCCTGAGGGGACCTAGTTTTAGGTTCCCTCTTTTATAATGACAAAGGAAATACCATGTCCAGCATATCTGTCAAAGAACTCCTCGCCGGCAGCAAGGTAAACGAAACGGTGTGCGTCGAAGGCTGGTTGAAGACCGCCAGGCACGGCAAGGGTTTTTCGTTTCTCGAAGTATATGACGGCAGTTGTTTCGGTTCGCTGCAATGCGTCGCCGACGCAAACCTGGCGAACTACGAGGAAGTGAAAAAATTGAACACCGGCTGCGCCGTGCGCATAGACGGCAAGCTGGTGGCAAGCCAGGGGAAAGGCCAGCAGTGGGAAGTCGCCGCCTCAGCGGTCGAACCCGTAGGCATGGTCGACGCCGACTATCCCCTTCAGAAAAAACGCCACAGCCTCGAATTCCTGAGAACGATCGAGCATCTACGTCTCAGGACCAACACCCTCGGCGCGGTCATGCGCGTCAGGAACGTGGCGGCAGCGGCGATCCACGGCTTTTTCCAGCAGAACGGCTTTGTCTGGCTGCATACTCCCATCATCACGGCGTCGGACTCCGAGGGCGCGGGGCAGATGTTCCAGGTCACCACCCTCGACATGGAAAACCCGCCGCGCGGCGATGACGGCAAAGTCGATTACAACCAGGACTTCTTCGGCGTCGACTCCCGTCTGACCGTCTCCGGACAGCTCGAAGGCGAAGCGGGCGCGCTCGCCCTGAAAAAAATATATACTTTCGGCCCCACCTTCCGGGCGGAAAATTCCCACACCTCCCGCCACCTTGCGGAATTCTGGATGGTCGAACCGGAGGCGGCTTTCATGGATCTTTCCGGCGACATGGAGCTGGCGGAAGCGTTCCTCAAGCATCTTTTCAAAAGCGTGATGGAGGCAGTGCCGGACGACCTGGAATTTTTCAACACGCGGATCGAAAGCGGCCTTCTCGATGTCCTGCAGTCCATCGTCGACAGCCCGTTCGAGCACCTCACCTACACGAAGGCTGTGGAACTGCTGGAAAAATCGGGGGAGAATTTCGAATTCCCGGTGAAATGGGGCGTGGACCTTCAGAGCGAACACGAACGCTATCTGACCGAGACCCTGATAAAGCGCCCGGTCATCGTCACCGACTATCCCAAGGACATCAAGGCGTTTTATATGTATTTGAACGATGACGAAAAAACCGTCCGGGGCATGGATGTGCTGGTGCCGAGGGTCGGCGAAATCATCGGCGGCGCGGAACGCGAATGCCGCCCGGAAATCCTCCTCGCCCGCATGCGTGAGTGCGGACTCAATCCCGATGACTATACCTGGTATGTCGACCTGCGCCGATTCGGCTCGACGCCTCACGCCGGGTTCGGGCTTGGCTTCGAACGCGCGGTGCAGTTCATCACCGGCATGCAGAACATTCGCGATGTCATACCTTTCCCGAGGACTCCGGGCGGGATTTAGGAAAGTGTTTTTCCCCCTCACACCAACCCTCAACCCAAAGGAGAAAAAGGGTTAGGGTGAGGGGAAAAAACTATTCATATGTAAACCCCTCTGCCCGGCGCTCATCCTGCAGCTTCGCCCATTCGTCCATTCCTTTCTCTTTCAGAAACGCGTTATCGGCGATTAGGACGGGGTGGTTCTCGGAAAAATAATCGAAGTGCGCGCACGGGTACTGGTCGCACGACGCGCACATTTCGACGCCTTTTTCTTTGGCGCAAATCCTGATGGCGCAGTCCGGACTCCCTCCCCCCTCCCGGCATGACGGGCACACGCCGTTTTGCGCCAGGTTTTCCAAGACCGCCCAAAAGCTGTCGCCGCCCGGGACGAAATGCACGAGTTCTTCAAAGCCGAACGCCTTCATTTCATCATAATATGCTTTTGAATGCGGTTGGATTTTTGCCCTCGCCACACAATTTTCACAGTGCAAGCCACAATAACAGATGTATTGACTGTCCATCACGAGCGCCTTTCGTGCAGGAAGCTCTCCTTCATTAGTCAGTATACACCGGTTCTTGCCCTTTTTTCGGTACTCAAACCTACCATTCTTCAGGAAAATCTTATCGTCTTTCCTCACCGCAACCTCCGCTCTTGTATCGAATTATCGACATTTCTATTGCCATAATGCCGTTTCTGTCATACAGTTGGTGAAATACATGACTTGATGTTCGGTTGCGTAAACCTGCCGCCTGAAGATCACTCAGGTGACGGGTTGTTTGTTGCCCCGCTCTCGGTACGCGCGTACCAATTGGAGCGGGAATCATTTATCGGGAGATTGAAATGCACAACAGATTCTTGTCCGGCGCGTTGGTTGTCTGCTGTACCCTTATGGCCGGTTTTGCCCTCGCCGGCGAACCGATCAAGATCGGCGTCATGGCCGCAGTCACCGGAGCATGGGCGTCCGAGGGCCAGGACATGGTCAACGTCGTCGAAACGCTCACCAGCCAGGTCAACGCCGACGGCGGCATCAACGGCCGCCAGATCGTCATTGAAGTCGGCGACGACGCCGGCGACCCCCGCACCGCCGCACTCGCCGCCCAGCGCCTCGTTTCCTCCGGCGTTGTCGCGGTGATCGGCACCTACGGTTCCGCCATCACCGAAGCGGCGCAGGGCATCTACGATGACGAAGGCGTCCTGCAGATCGCCACCGGCTCGACCTCGATCCGCCTTTCGGAAAAAGGGCTTCCCCTCTTCTTCCGCACCTGCCCCCGCGACGACGACCAGGGCAAATACTTCAACGCCAAGATGGTCGAAATGGGCATGAGGAAAGTCGCCCTCCTCCACGACAACAGCGCCTACGCCAAGGGCCTCGCCGAGGAATGCAAGGCATTGTTCGAAGCGAGCGGCATCGACGTCGTCTTCTACGACGCCATCACGGCGGGCGACCGCGACTTCTCGACGAGCCTCGTCTCCATGAAAACCGCCAACCCCGAGATGATCGTCTTCACCGGCTACTACCCTGAAGCCGCCATGCTGCTGCGCCAGAAAATGGACATGGGCTGGAACGTCCCCATGATCGGCGGCGACGCCACCAACAACACGGCGCTGATTGAAATCTCCGGGACCAAGGCCGCCGAAGGCTATTATTTCGTCAGCCCTCCCGGCCCCCTCGACCTCACCGGCCCCGCCGCCAAGGCCTTCATGGCGCTGTTCCAGGAGAAGTACAAGAGAAGCCCCACCTCGGTCTGGTCGATCATGGCCGGCGACGCCTTCCTGACCATCGTCGAAGCGATGAAAAACATCGACAACATCACTTCCGAGGAAATCGGCGACTACCTCCACAACTCGCTCAAAAAATACCCCGGCTTCACCGGCGAAATTTCCTACAATGAAAAAGGCGACCGCGTCGGCGACGTGTACCGCCTCTATCGGGTCGACGCCGAAGGCGTGTTCAGGCTGGTCGAGTAAGTATGGAAATATTTATCCAGCAGCTCACGAACGGCCTCGCCGTCGGCGGCATTTACGCCTTGATCGCCCTCGGCTATACCATGGTTTACGGCGTTCTCAAGCTTATCAATTTCGCGCATGGTGAACTGTTCGCCCTCGGGGCGTACCTCGGCTTCACCCTGCTCGTCTCCTTTGGCTTGGCCGGAGCGGTGGGAACCGCTCCGGCGGTCATTATCATAGCCCTCATGGTCATGGGACTGTCCGCCGTCGTCGGCTACCTGCTCGAGCGTGTCGCCTACCGGCCGCTCCGGAAGTCGGACCGCCTTTCGTCCGTCGTGTCGGCCCTGGGAGCCAGCATCTTTTTCCAGAACGCCATCATGCTGATCTGGGGCGCGCAATACCACGCCTACCCGGCCGGCATCATTCCGAACGTCACCGTCGCCATCGCCGGGCAGAACGTGCCCCTGATCCGCATCTTCGTCCTGGTGTCCAGCGTGGTCGTCATGCTGATCCTCTACATGTTCATAAACCGCACCCGCATGGGCATGGCGATCCGCGCCTCCGCCATCGACCAGGGCGCGGCCAAGCTGATGGGCATCGACGTCCGCAGCGTCATCAGCATCGTGTTCATGATCGGCCCGGCGCTGGGCGGACTGGCCGGGGTCATGGTCGGCATCTATTACGGGCAGATCAATTTCAACATGGGGCAGATGTACGGCCTCAAGGCATTCACCGCCGCCATCATCGGCGGCATCGGCAATATCCCCGGAGCCATGCTCGGGGGGCTTTTGCTCGGACTGCTCGAAGCATTCGGCGCGGCCTATATTTCCCTCGCCTGGCGCGACGCCATAACCTTCGCCGTATTGATTATCATCCTGGTTGTCCGCCCCACGGGCATCCTGCGTGAAAGAGTGGCTGAAAAATTATGACCGGAACCACCCGTAAAGTTTTGTGCATCATCGGCGTGCTGATCTTTTTCACCCTTCCCGAAATGGGGTTGGGGCCGTACTGGCTGGGCGTCCTGAACCAGGTCGGCATCTACGCCGTCCTCGCGCTGTCCTTGAACATCATCCTCGGCCACGCCGGGATGTTCCATATGGGCCATGCCGCCTTCTTCGCCGTAGGGGCATATGTCACGGCGATCCTGAACACCGTCTACGGCGTCCCGATCCTCGCCACCTTCCCGCTTGCCGGGCTGGCGGCCGGGATATTCGCCCTCGCCGTTGCCGCCCCGATCATCCACCTCCGGGGCGACTACCTGCTGATGGTGACGATAGGCATTGTCGAAATCGTGCGAATAGCCCTTATCAACGACATCTTCGGCCTGACCGGCGGAGCCAACGGGATTGTCGGCATCCAGCGTCCCGTGCTTTTCGGGCTCAAAATCACCAGGCCCTGGCAGTTCTTTTACTTTATCTGGGGTTTTGTCGCGGTCTCGATGTTTATTTTTCGTTGGCTTGAGCACTCGCGCTTCGGTCGCGCCCTCAAATTTATCCGGGAAGACGTGGTGGCGGCGGAAGGGATGGGCATCAACACCGCCCGCTCGAAATTGTTCGCCTTCGTCATAGGCGCGGTATGGGCGGGGTTCACCGGCACCATTTTCGCGACGCAGATGCGCACCATTTCCCCCGGCTCGTTCAGCTACTGGGAGTCTGTCGTATTGTTCATGATCGTGATCCTTGGAGGAAGGGGAAGCCAGCGCGGCGTCCTTATCGGCTCGTTCCTGGTGATCGGCCTGCCTGAGCTGTTCAGGGGCCTGCAGAGCAGCCGACTGCTGTTTTTCGGCGCTGCCCTGATCATCATGATGATTTTCCGGCCCCAGGGCCTGTTTCCGGCGCCACGGCGCAAGTACCGATTGCCTGCGCCCTATTCGGACAAATACGCATGATCCTTCTTTCCATATCCAACCTCACGAAATCCTTTGGCGGGCTGGTGGCGGTAGGCGGCGTCTCCTTCGAGGTCGAACAGGGCGACGTCCTCGGGCTTATCGGCCCGAACGGCGCGGGCAAGACCACCGTCTTCAACCTCGTCACCGGGGTGACGCCCCCGGACAGCGGCGAAATATTTTTCACCCAGCGCCGCCTCGCCAGGCTCAAGCCGCACAGGGTGGTGGAACTCGGCCTCGCCCGCACCTTCCAGACGATACGCCTTTTCCCCACCATGTCCGTCCTGGAGAACGTCCTTTCCGGCCGCCATTGCCGCATGCGGACAGGCATCATTTCCTCCATGTTGTCTCTGCCGGGAAAAGCCCTGGAGGAAAGGAACGCCGTCTCCCGCGCCATGGAGGAGTTGGAATTTGTCGGCCTCGCCGACCACTGGAACGCGCCCGCGGGCGGCTTGTCCTATGGCGACCAGCGGCTTCTGGAAATCGCCAGGGCGCTGGCGACGGACCCGCGCATGGTCGTACTGGACGAACCGGCGGGCGGCATGAACGATCAGGAAACGGTGGAACTCCGCAGCCTGATCAAACGGATCCACAAGCGCAGCATCACCATCATGCTCATCGAGCACGACATGGGTTTCGTCATGAAGTCCTGCAACAAGCTGGTGGTGCTTGAAAACGGCCTGGTGATAGCCAAGGGTACGCCCGAGGAGATCCAGAAGAACCAACGCGTTATCGAAGCGTATCTGGGAACCGACGATGACTAAAATGCTGGAATTGAATGAAGTGAGCGTCTTCTACGGCCCGGTGGGGGCGCTCCATAACGTGAATATTGTTGTCGAAAAAGGCGAGCTTGTCAGCATCCTCGGCTCGAACGGTGCGGGGAAAAGCACCACGCTTATGGCGATAAGCGGCCTCGTCCACCTGAAAAGCGGCACCATTCATTTTGAAGGTTCCCGGATAGACACGCTGAAAAGCTACGAAATGGTCAGGCTCGGGATAACCCAGTCGCCGGAAGGCCGCCGCGTTTTCGGCCCGCTGACGGTGAAGGAAAACCTCCTCCTCGGGGCGTTCACCAAGACGGATTCGCAGTGGATCGACGAGCGCCTGCGCTGGATTTACGACATGTTCCCGCGTTTGGAGGAAAGGCGGGCGCAGATGGCGGGCACGCTCTCGGGCGGCGAACAGCAGATGCTGGCGATTGGCCGGGCACTGATGGCGGATCCGAAATTGCTGCTTCTTGACGAACCGAGTTTGGGTCTCGCCCCCCTCATAGTGAAATCAATTTTCGCGACGATCAAAGAGATCAACCGCTCAGGCGTGACTGTCATCCTTGTCGAACAAAACGCCAAGGCGGCCTTGAAATTGGCCGACCGCGCCTACGTCCTGGACGTCGGCAACCTTGCGATGCAGGGCGCAGCTGCGGACCTTTTGAACGATCCGATGGTGCAGAAAACATACCTCGGCGGAGGATAATGCGCCAGCGTGCGGTATTTCAACACCACAGAGAGCACAGAAAACACAGAGGACCGCTTTTTAAAAAACTCTGTATCCTCTGTGTTCCCTGTCGCTGAGAAAAATTATGCTTGCTGCGCGATATGCTGTTCAAGAGCGTTACGTGCATCGGGTGAAATATTCAGCGCCGTCGCCAGCGCGTCGAGGTAGCTTTTTTCCATAAACTGGTCGGCGTTCGTGAGGAGTCTGCTAAGGACGTACAATTGCATCGCTTCCTGCTGGTCCTGGACGCCGTAGGCGACCTTGTTCGGGTCCAGCGGTTCATCCATGGCCTGCTGCACCAATTGCTTGCCTTCAGGCCCCAGGTTCAGTTTCTGTAATTGGCTGTTAATGGCGGCCTGTTCCCGGTCGTCGATATGGCCGTCTGCCTTGGCCGCATACACGATTGCACGCAAGAGGCGTTCGACTTTCGCGGTCGGGTTGGCCTGAACAGGAGCCGGTCTCTGAGCCTGTGCTGTTTGCGCCGAATGGCCGCCGAACAACCCGCCAAGGCTTGACGCAAGGTCGCCGCCGCCTGACGAACCTGCCGAGCCGCCTCCCATCAGCGAGCCGAGCAAACCGCCAAGCGCGCCGAGGCCGCCACCGCCGCCCATACCTGTACTTGCTCCCATGTTGCCGGCACCGCCCTGTTTTCCGGAAAACAGCGCGCCCATAAGGCCGCCCAATATCTCGGGGCTGAGCAATGACCCCAGACCACCCATTCCCGCAGCACCGCTCTGCGTGCTGGCGCTACGCTGTTGCCCCGGCGTAGCACCCATGCTCTGGCCCAGAATGGCTGTCAATCCCTGAAGAAAGTCCATGGCGTCTCCTTCTCGAAGAAAACCTCCTATCGATGACAGCGCCACTCTGTCACATGGCGTTTGTCACGAATTCCCCTCATTCCCAGTTAACTCTATCAGATTACTGGCATGGGAAAAGAAAAACCATGCGGAAAAAAGAGAGACCCGATTCCGGGCCTCTCTGGACATGACAAACAGATGCGGATATTGCATTAAAACGGTGTATCGGGATTGTAGAAGTCCTTGGCGTTTTCTTTGGTGATGATTTCGGCCGGGACGATGATGCGGTTGGGCATGGCGCGGATCTGGTAGATATAGGGGTTGAGTTTTTCGCCCTTGACGCCGAGGACGGCGTAGGAAGTGGCTGTTGCGATGACTGACGGGGGATAGGTGCAGTCCGCCTTGACGAGCGGGTTCGAGTCGTCCATGATTTCCTTGACGACGTTCTTCAGAGCGCCGCCGCCCATGAACAACTTGATGTCGTTCCTGCCGGATTCCTTGTAGGCCTGCATCGCGCCAAGCATCATGTCGTCGTCGCAGGTGAAGACGCCGTCGATCTGGTTGTATTTCTGGAGGAAGTTTTCCATGACGGCCAGGGATTTCTGGCGGTTCCAGTCGCCGGGCTGGACTTCGAGGAAGGTGATGCCGGGGTATTCGGCTGCCGCGTCCTTGGCGGCGTTGGTGCGGATGGTGTCGATGGGGGACGGGCTGCCGCCGAGCATGACGACGTTGCCTTTGCCGCCCAGGTATTCACAAAGATACTTCATGCCCTTCCTGGAGTAGTTGAAATCGTCGCCGGTGATATAGAGGTCGTAGATGCCTTCCTTGGAAACGCCGCGGTCGAGGACGACGATGTAGATGCCGGCATTGAAAGCCTGCTCCACCACATTCGTCACGGACGGGTCGTGCGGGAAGACGACGAGCGCGTTGACGCCCATGGTCATGAGGTCTTCGATGTCCGAAGCCTGTTGCGAGGAATTGCCCGAGAACTTGAGTTCGATGGTGATGTTGGCATCCCAGCCGGCCCAGTCGGCCTTGGCCTTGTTGGCCCAATAGTTCGCATTGGCCATCCAGCCGTGGGTCGCGGACGGCATGGAGACGCCGACCGTGTACTTCTTGTCGGCCGCCTCGGCCATCACGCCCAATGTAACGCACAATGCCAGTACCAGAGCCGCAAAGTATCTCATGCTGTTCTCCTTAGTAAAGACCCATATCTTTTGGTTTCGCCACCATTGGCGAACCGGACAATCAACCGGACTACTGCTTCTGTTTCTGGATGAACACGGAGATGATGATGATCAGGCCTTTGAAAACGCCCTGCAAATACGGGGACATTCCGGCCATGTTGAGCATGTTCTGGATGATCTGGAGCATGAAGCAGCCGACCACCGTTCCCCAGATGGTGCCGCGGCCGCCGGCCATGGCCGTCCCGCCGATGATGACGGCGGCGATGGCGTCCATCTCGAAGCCAAGGCCGAAGTTCGAGGTGCTCACCGTGCCGAAGCGTCCCGCCAGGAGGAAGGCTGAAATCGCGATCATCGCGCCGATGACGCCGTAGGCGTAGAAGCGGACGCGCTGCACCTTGATCGCCGAGTATTCGGCAACCTTGGCGTTGGAGCCGATGGCGCAGAGGTAGCGGCCGTAGCGCGTGCTGTTGAGGACGAAGGAAAGAATGATCGCCAGGACGAACAGCGCGAACACCGGAAGCGGCAAGGAGACACGGGAGCCGAATATTTCGAAGGAGAAGAAGGAGTACATCCCGAGCTGGTTGATGCGGTTCGAGCGCGCTGCGAATTCGCCGGCGTCGCCGATGTAAATGGCGAGATAGCGGTAGATGGACATGGTGCCGAGGGTGACTATGAACGGCACTATTCGCCCGTATGAGATTATAAGCCCGTTCACCAGCCCGCAGATTATGCCCATCACGAGCATGGCGATGAAGATGACCAGGAGGAGCGACCCCGTGTCGCCCATCGAGGGGACGAGTTGGTTGAGGAGGATGATGCCCATCGAACCGACAAACACCGCCGCCGAACCGACCGAGAGGTCGATGCCGCCGGAGATGATGACGAAAGTCATGCCAAGGGCGATGATGCCGGTGTAGGAGGCCTGGCGCATGACGTTGACGAGGTTGCCCGGCTTGTGGAAATAGGGCCACCCTACAATCGACGCGAGTATCAGTAGAAAGACGAACGCGTAATAGACGCCGTATTTTTCCAGACTAAGGCGTTCCAGGAAGCTTTTGTTACCTTCCGCTTTTTCCGCATGTGCTGACACAGGCAATCTCCTCCATCAAGTTTCGTTGATAATCGTTGGTTATTCGTCATTGATTGCGGTCATGTACTCCGCTCTGGCTTCGCTTTCCTTGACGCCGGTAGCGAGGAACATGATTTGTTCCTCCGTTATGCCTTCGCCGGCAAGCTCTCCGGCTATTTTCCCTTCGCGCATCACGATGACGCGGGAGCACAGGCCGATGATTTCCTCGAGTTCAGAGGAAATGACCAGGCAGGCGATCCCCTGGGAGGCGAGTCGGTTCAGGAAGTGGTAGATCTCCAGCTTCGCCGAAACGTCGACGCCGCGCGTCGGCTCGTCCACGATGAGGACTTTGGGGTCGGTGTCGATCGCCTTGGCGATGGAGACCTTCTGCTGGTTGCCGCCCGACAGGTTTTCGAGGCGCTTGTCCAGGGACGACGTCTTGATGGAAAAGGAGTCGATGTATTTCCTGACCGATTCCTTCTCCTTTTTCTTGTCGATGCGGCCGATGATGCGGCTGGAATAACTGGGGAGCGAGGCGAGGGTGGTGTTTTTGGTGACGGAAAAACTGGTGATGATGCCCGCGCCTTGGCGGTCTTCGGAAAGATAGGAAATACCGGCGTTTTGGGCGTCTTTCGGTTCGCTGATCAGCACTTCGACCCCGTCCCTGAGGATGTGGCCGGCCGATTTCTTCCGGAGGCCGAGGATCGTCTCCGCGACCTCGGTCCTGCCTGCGCCGACGAGCCCGGCCATGCCGAGGATCTCCCCCTTCCTGAGGGAAAACGAAATGTCCGAGATGACGCCGGGGACGCTGAGACGTTGTACTTCGAGAACGACCTCATCCGCCGGCACCGTCTTTTGGGGAAACATGGTGCCGAGTTCGCGGCCGACCATGGCCTGCGCCATTTCGCGCGTGGATATGTCCTCCGTCATGCTGTCCTGCACCATGACGCCGTCCCTGAGCACAAGGACGCGGTCGCAGAGATCCTTCACTTCCGCGAGCTTGTGGGAAATGTAGACGATGGTCATGCCGTTGTCCCTGAGCTTCCTGACAAGGCGGAACATGATTTCGATTTCGTGCAGGGTAAGCATGGTGGTCGGCTCGTCCATTATAAGGACCTTGGCTTCGAAGGCGAGCGCCTTCGAAATTTCCACCATCTGTTTTTCCGCAGCCGAAAGGTTTTCGATCATCGCGTCGGGGGGAATGTCGACCTTGAGTTCTGCAAGGAGTTCGCGGGTACGCTTGCGCATGGCGGCCTTGTCCAGCACGAAGCCGTTCTTGAGTATTTCCGCACCGAGGAAAATATTGTTGTAGACGGGGAGATCGCGGACGAGGTTGAATTCCTGCGGTACAAGGCTGATCCCCAGCGTGCGGGCTTCTATGGCGTCGTTGATCTCGACTTCCCTGCCGTCCACGAAGACCTTGCCGGAGGATGGAGTGTAGATTCCTGAGAGGATTTTCATCAGGGTGCTTTTTCCAGCGCCATTCTCACCTATAAGGCCGAGAATTTCCCCTTCCATTATGGCTGCATTGATCCCTTTGAGTACCGGGACGCCGGAAAAATCCTTGTTGAGGTTTTCAATCCGGATTATTTCTTTTGGCATTGAATCGTCCTTGTCGTTCGCTGGCGTTGGAGAATCGGTCGTGCGGATCCTGTTCATCCCGACAAACGGATTGTAGAATATGCAATACTCTAAAAATATGCTTCGGCTGTGAGGCAAAGGGTTTGACGCTTGGGTAGTTTGCGTTAGCGAAAGGGCTGGATCAAGTGGACATACTGCAAATGACTCTTACAAGATTGAAGAGTACCAAATACTTTGCGTAAGTCAAACGAAAAACTTTCGAACGAAGGTAAAATTTTTGCAAAATGAGCATACCAACCACTATTGACATGGCTGAAGCGTTGTAATACAGATTAATAGAAGCCGTGATCGTTTTTTAACGCAAAATTTTGTGACAAGCATCATAATTCTACCTTATTAATTGGAAAAAAGACGGGAAAAAAAGATGATTTATCAATATTTCATATGAAGGAAGCGGCATTACTTGACGGTGAGCGGAAAAGGATGTTTTATGGCTGTAGAATACAGAATCGATGCGAACAACAGGGTTCAGGCGGTGCCGAGCAAGCTGCAGACGATTGACCCTAGTGTCCTGTGGATCGACGTGGTCAGCCCAAACGACATTGAACTGGTGCAGCTTGAGCATCTTATGGGATTCGAACTCCCGAACCGCTCGGACATGGTGGAGATCGAGCTGTCAAACCGCTTATACAAGGAAGACGACGGCTCACTCGTCATGATCGCCAGCATGATCCCCAAGTCCGACGCTAAAGCCGGTCCGACGCGGCCAGCCACCTTCATACTCAAGGACGACCTGCTCCTCACAATTAGGTACAGCGAGTTCTTTTCCTTCGAACGGGTCGCGGTGGCAGTCTTGAGGAACACCGAAAAATTCGACTCCCTGACCCTCTTCTGCCGCCTTCTTGAAGAAGCTGTATCCGACCGCGCCGACAGTCTGGAATTTTCCATGCGCCGTCTGGAGTTGTTGGCGTCGCAGATGTTCGCCGCCACACTGGACAAGAAGACGACCAAGCCGGAAAGCCCCGAACTGGACCAGACCCTCGCGGCCATCGGAACGATGGGGGAAATGGTGTCCAACGTCCGCGAAAGTATCACCTCGCTGCAACGCGTCGTCAATTTCGCCCGCTGGCACATTTCGCCGGAAAAATTTCCCGAAGTCGACGGCCTGATGGATTCGCTGAAAAACGACATGGCCGCGCTCTCGGACGAGGCTTCGTTTTTCATGAACAAAATCAACTTCAACCTGGACGCCACCCTGGGCATGATCAACATCGAAGAAACAAAAGTCATGCGCCTCTTGTCCATCGTCACCCTGCTGCTCTCTCCGCCAACGCTCATAGCCGGCATCTACGGCATGAATTTCGAAATTATGCCGGAACTCGCCTGGCCGCTCGGCTATATTTTCTCCCTTGGCCTGATGGCGACGACGGCGGTGGTTTCCATCATCTACCTCAAGCGAAGGAAATGGATGTAAAGAAAGGAAGGCATGATGGGACTCAGATTGACATTTCTCGGCGCTGTCGGTTCGGTGACCGGATCGCGGTACCTTCTGGAAACGGACGGCGCGCGGATACTGGTGGATTCAGGCATGTTCCAGGAGCGGCAAAATCTTGGCCTGAACTGGGAAAACTACGGCCTCGCGCCCGCCAGGATCGACGCCGTCGTCATAACCCACGCCCACATGGACCACAGCGGCTGGCTGCCCAAGCTGGTGAAAGACGGCTTCCGCGGGCCGATCTACTGCACCTCCCCGACCGCCGACCTTATCCCCATCATCATCAATGACATCGCCAAGATCCAGGAGGAAGACGCGAGAAACAAGGCAAAACGCCATGTCCGCGAAAAGCGCAAACCGAAATATCCGCCCATCCCACTCTATACCGGTGACGATGCGGCGAAAGCGATCAAACAGCTAAGGCCCGTCGCAACGCTTAACGAGCCGGTACAGGTCGCCGACGGCATCACCGCCACCTGGCACGAAAACGGGCATATTCTCGGCGCGACCTGGGTTGAAATAGACGCAGGGGGAAAACGCATCGTCTTTTCCGGCGATATCGGCCGCTGGGACCGGCCGATCCTGAACGATCCTGTTCCACCGCGCCAGGCCGACTATGTCGTTATCGAATCGACCTACGGCAACCGCAACCACATCGCCGGCGACGTCGAGGAGCAGCTGGGCGAGGTGATCGCCGAATCCGCCGCGCGGGGCGGCAACCTGCTGATCCCGAGTTTTTCCGTCGAGCGTGCCCAGGAACTGCTGCATTCGCTGTCCAGCCTGATGTACCGGGGCAAACTGGCGCACGAAGGAATCTACCTCGACAGCCCCATGGCCACCAGGGCGACCAAGGTCTACACCGAGCACCCGGAGGCGTTCGACGAAGAAATGCGGGAACTGCTGCACAGCAACCGTTCACCCTTCTCCTTCCCCGGCCTGCATTATGTCGAGTCGCCGGATGATTCGAAACGCCTGAACAACCTGAGAAAAGGCGCCGTCATCATCGCCGGAAACGGCATGTGCACCGGGGGCAGGATCAAGCACCACCTGCTCCACCATCTTTCCCGCGCGGAAACGATAGTCCTGTTCGTCGGCTTCCAGGCGCCGGGAACGCTTGGCAGGCAGCTCTTGGAAGGCGCAAAGGAAGTGCGGCTGTTCAACACCATGATCCCCGTCCGTGCCGGAATGCGCCAATTGTACGGCATTTCCGGCCATGCGGACCAAAGCGAACTGCTGCGCTGGGCGGGGGACTTCACCACCCCGCCGACGCATTGTTTCGTCACCCACGGCGAACCAGATGCGGCGTCCGCCCTTGCGGGCGTTTTGCACGAACGCTACGGTTGGCGGACATCGACCCCGACGTTGCGGGAAAGCGCGACGTTATAAAGGTATCCCATGGCCATCACACTGGAAAAATACCACGGACTCGGCAACGACTACCTGGTTCTCGACCCGAACAAAAACAGCCTGGTGCTGTCGCCTGAAAAAACGCGTTTGATCTGCGACAGGAATTTCGGCGTCGGCGGCGACGGCATTCTCTATGGGCCGATCTTCGACAACGGCAAAACAGCTGTGCGAATTTTCAACCCCGACGGCAGCGAAGCGGAAAAGAGCGGCAACGGCGTGCGGATTTTTTCCAGATACCTGAAAGACCGGGGCTATGTGACGGACGATTCCTTTGTGCTCTCCACCAAGGGCGGAGATGTCGACGTGCGCTATCTCAACACGGACGGCAGCCTCATGCGGGTGCTTATGGGCGCAGTCACGTTCCAAAGCGACCGGATACCCGTGTCCGGTCCCTCACGCGAGATCGTCGATGAAACAATGATTTTCAATGGTCAGGAATACAAGGTCACCTGCCTTTCCATCAACAACCCCCATTGCGTCATCCCCATGACCGAGATCTCAAAGGAAAAAGCCCTTGCCCTCGGGTCGGCGGTCGAGAACGCCCCCAACTTCCCCAATCGCATCAACATGCAGCTTCTCAAGGTACTGGACCGCAACGCCATCCAGATAGAAATTTTCGAACGCGGCGCCGGGTACACCCTCGCTTCCGGTTCGTCCAGTTGCGCCGCAGCCAGCGCCGCCCACAGGCTCGGCCTGGTCGACGACTCGATCACTGTCCACATGCCCGGAGGAACGCTGACGATAGAAATCACCGCCGAAAACACGGTCTACATGACAGGCATGGCGAAAAAGATATGCACAGTCCTGCTCGCCGATGAATTTTTGCGTGATTTAGACGGGATTTCGTAGTCTAATCATTATAGTGAGGGTTGGACATACAGCCACTTGAGGAGATTATCATGCGTAAGATCCTTTTCGTTTGCCTGGTGTGCTTGCTGTCGATTGGACTGGTCTGTTCCGTTCTGGCGGGAGAAAGGACGAAAAAAAGCTACCGCATCGCCCTGGCGATATACAACCTCTCTCCTGAATACATGCAGACTTGGCACAGGGAAGCATTGAACCATCCGGCAGTCGCCGGCGGTCTGGTCAAACTCACCACCTACAACGGCGACGGCAGCCATATCACCCAACTCGACCAGTTCAACACCATCGCCACTCTCAAATACGACGCTGTCATCCTTATCCCCAGCGATTATATTTCCGGCGACCTTCTTGTTCACTCCGCAGTCAGAAGCGGCATCCCGGTGATAGGCTCCTGCGGCCCGGTGCGGTCAAACGAACTGGTAAGCTATATCGGGTCGGATGAGGTCGAAGCCGGGCATCTTATCGCCGCTACCGTCATCGACAAGATGGGCGGCAAGGGAAATGTCGTCATCCTGAAAGGCCCCGTCGACATGGGCGGCACCATCAGGCGCAGCATCGGTATTGAAAAGGCGCTCGAGGAAAATCCCGATATCCGCGTCCTGGACGAAAAATCCGCGAACTGGTTGCGTAACGACGCATACCTCCAGATGAAACAGTGGCTCATCGCCTTTGAAAACAGGATCGACGGCATTATCGCGCAAAATGACGAAATGGCGCTGGGAGCGATCAGGGCGCTCAAGGAGGCGGGCGAAAACATTCTCCCGGTGGCGGGCATAGACGGCATCCCGGACGCCGTCACGGCGGTGAAAAACGGCGAAATGCTCCTGACCCTGCACCAGGACGCAATGACGGAAGCACAGGGCGCTATCGACCTCACCTTGCGCCACCTCATCGGCCCATCTTACGAACCCCAGTCCGCCTGCTGGGAAAAATACCAGAACCTGGACTGGAACGACGGAACCGATATGTTCTATCCTGTTCCCTGGACTGTGTATACGGCGGAGAACCTGAAAAACAAGTAAACACGCGAGGAGCTCGATGTCATACCCCGAATGCGTGCCATTCTGTCGCATGAGAAAAAAATTTCCATTCGGCTGTAACATTTTCATCATTTTGAAAACTCTTATTATGAAGGCGAAAAAATCGCCAAGAAATTTCTTCATAATAACCAACCCCACGAACGGGGGAGTTTACAAGGAGTGAACGATGAAAAAGATGATTGCCCTCGCACTTGTCGCCGCCTTGATGTTGGGTGCTTTTGCCGCCCCCGTATCCGCTGCCGAGTCGGTTTTCCATAACAGAGCCACGATAGAAAACAACCGCTATCATAACTCGGGCTTCAACAACCAGCGGCCCGGCCAACCCGGACACGGGTATTATCCCCAGCCCGGCAGGCCGAACCACCCAGCATTGCCTTTATACCTGGCGCGATACCGAACCGCTGCGCCGTACCAGCCG
>DAIOFH010000009.1:0-47932 GCA_036745875.1 Planctomycetota bacterium
TATCGACATACGGAAAACCAGATGAACTCACACGTCTTTCATACCATCTCCTGTATGGGTGTTTCCCCTTTATGTATATTATCACCCGATTTGGCAGTATCTGTGGAAATAATGCGGAGAACTTGTTCGATCGAGACAGAAACACGAGTACATTGGAAACACGTTTAGATTACATGTCCCCGGCATCCGGTTTTCTGTCGCATGTTTCCCGCCGGCGTCTTATGCCTTGCCTTCCGCATGGTTGTTCATATTGGTGTACACCAACGTTTTTGAAAACGCCCGGAGTAATTTCATCGGTATTTTGACGACGCATTTTTTTACAAATTTCGATCCGGCGAAACATTCCGATTTGTGGACATCCGCAGGCATGAAAATGATGTAGTTTCCGGGTATGAGTTTGATGCACTGCACTGCTTCGTTCCTCGGTTCGGAGTGGAAGCGGACGTCTTCTTCCTTGATTTTGTCCTCCATCACCGGGAGTTCCGCCAGCGTGCCGAAGTGCACGTTTTCGACGCCTGTGAGCATGTATTGCACGTCGGCGTATTGCGAATGGCTTTCAAATCGCTTGTCTTCGGGCTTTCCAGTTTCGTATTCCCGTATGATGGCGAACATGCCGTTCTCAAGTTCATGCCTGCCTTCGGGAAGCGTGCCTGCCTGTTCGTCCAGGAAGTCCAGCGCCTGTTGTATTGCCTTTGACTTCATCCACCGTTTTGTCTCAATGCCGCCGTATAGCATCGTTTTTCCCCTTTTATCAGTCAGTCCAACCCATAGCCCTGAGGGTTGCGAATACAGTATGGCAGGCCCGCGACTGGTTGAGCGTGTAGAAATGAATACCCGGCGCGCCGCGTCGCAGCAGGTCGGCCGCCTGGGCTGAGGCGTAGGAGACGCCGATTTCGCGCACGCCGGTGCTGTCCGTATAAGCGTCGAGGGATTCCACGAGTGACGGGGGCACGATCACTTTGCACATGGATTGGAAGCGTTCGACTTGTCCCGTGCGGGTGATCGGCATGAGTCCCGGCATGATGGGAATCTTGATGCCGGCTTTCCTGGCTTTTTCCGAAAAGTCGAAATAGACGTCGTTGTTGAAAAACATCTGGCTGATGACGAAGTCCGCTCCGGCGTCGACCTTTTCCTTTAAGTAAAAGAGGTCTTTTTCCGCGCTGAGCGCCTCGGGATGGATTTCCGGATAGCCTGCGACGCCGACCGACGCGTCCGAGACTGTTTTCTTGATTATTTCCACCACTTCGCGGGCGTTTTTGGCCTGGTCGGGGGATGGCTTCCAGTCGGGGTTGTCGCGCGGCGGGTCGCCTCTCAGGGCAAGGAAGTTCCGGATCCCGCGTTTATGGTATTCCTTGATCACGTCGGCGAGTTCTGAGCGCGAATAGCCTGCGGCGGTGACGTGCGCCATGACGCCGAATGAATGTTTGTGCTGCATGTCGACGACCAGGTCGCGGGTGAGGTCGCGGGTGCTGCCGCCCGCGCCGCAGGTTACGGAGACGAAGGTCGGGGCGAGGGTGGACAGTTCCTCGACCGAGCGTTCCAGCGTCTTCATGCCGGCTTCGTCCTTGGGCGGAAAAAATTCAAAGGAAAAAACCGGGTCGCGGTGGTACAAGCGTTCCCGCATACTGTCTGCAACTGTCAGGGTCATTGTTCACTCCAGATAAATTATTTTGTTTCCGCGATAAATTTGCCGTTGCCGTCGGCGGCCAATTTTTCCGCCAGCTTGACGGCGGAAACGGCGTCGGTGCTGAAGCCGTCGGCGGCGATTTCCCTGGCATAGCCTTCGGTTACGGCTGCGCCGCCAACCATGATGGGTGCCTTGACGCCTGCCGCCTTGATCGCTGTAACAGAATCCTTCATCGCCGCCAGAGTTGTCGTCATCAATGCGGACAAGCCGACGACGCGGACTTCCGGTTTTTCCGCCTCCTTGATGATTCTTTCCGGTGCGACGTCCTTGCCGAGGTCGACGACGGTGAAGCCGTGGTTTCTGAGCATCAGGACGACGAGGTTTTTGCCGATGTCATGGACATCGCCTTTGACCGTGGCGAAAATGATGGTACCGCGCCCGACAGGGGCTTTCCCCTCGCGCGTTTTTTCCAGTGCCGGTTCGGCGACCTCCATCGCGAGGCGCATCGCTTCGCCGGCCAGCATCAGCTGCGGCAGGTAGTATTCCTTTGTCTCGAACAGGTCGCCTGCCTTGACGATTGCCGGGACAAGATGCTTTTCCACCAGGACGTCGGGGGCTATGCCGCCTTCGAGTGCGGCCTGGACGGCGGAAGCGACTTTCTTGACGTCCCCTTTGAGGATGCACAGTCCTGCCTGGTCGGCGGGGCTTGCCGCAGGCGCTTCCTTGGCGGCTGCCGGGGCGTCTTTTTTGCCGCCGTGCAGGGCGATGAAGTTGCCGATGCCGTCGCGGCGGCCAAGGAGCGCGTTTGCCGCGTCTTTCGCGGACATCAGGCTTTCCACGGACGGATTGGCGATCACCGCGCCTAGTCCCGCTGCCGCGGCCATGGACAGGAAATGCGCATTTATGAGGCCGCGCTCGGGCATGCCGAAGGAGATGTTCGACAGGCCGATCATGCTTCTTAGGCCGTGTTCTTCAGTCAGCCGGCGGATGAATTCTATGCTGTTCAATGCCGCCTCCGGGTCGGAGCTGATGGTCATGGCAAGGCCGTCGACAATGACGTCGTCTTCGCTGTAGCCGTGTTTGGCCACTGCCGCCATGACTTCCTTGGTGACAGCTACGCGCTCGTCCGGCGTGTTAGGAATAAACCCTTCCGCCACCGGGAGGACGATAAGCATCGCGCCGTATTTGGCGGCGATGGGCAGAAGTTTCTCGATCCGCGCGTGTTCTCCCGACACGGAGTTGACTAGCGCGCGGCCGGGGTAGATCCGAAGTGCCGCTTCCATCGCGTCCGGGTTTACGGAGTCGATCACCAGCGGAAGCGGGTTGGCATTGGCGAGCAACACCACGGCCTGGCGCAGACTGTCGGCTTCGTCGAGGCCGCCAAGGCCTAGATTGACGTCGAGGAGGTCGGCTCCAGCGGCGAGCTGGTCGTCGGCGAAGCGCCTGACGCCGGAAAGGTCGCCGGAAAGGAGTTCCGCCTGGAAAGCCTTTTTGCCTGTCGGGTTGATGCGTTCCCCGATGACGCGCATGGGCGGGCGGGGGTCGGTTTTGCCCGCGAAAGAGACGACTTTGCGCGCCGAACTTATGGAAGGCAGGCTGGAATCCGGGCTGGGCATGGCCGGGACGGGTGAAAGGGCCTTGACGCGGTTGATCGCTTCCGTGATGTGTTCCGGCGAGGTGCCGCAGCAGCCGCCTACGACGCGCGCGCCGGCGTTGACGAATTTCATAAGCGATGTCGCGAATGCATCCGGTTCAAGGTTGTAGCGGACCTTGCCGTCAACCATCTCCGGCACACCGGCATTGGGCTTGGCCAGCACTGGAACGCGGGAATAGGGAAGGGCGGCCTGGGCGAGTTTGAGCATTTCTTCCGGACCGGTCGAGCAGTTTGACCCGACGGCGTCGGCTCCGAGGGCCTGGAGTGTGACGATTGCGGAATCAGGCCCGCCGCCGGTGAGGGTTTTTCCGTCCTTGTCGTAGGTAAGGCTGGTGAAGACCGGAATGTCAGGGGCAAGGGAGCGCACGGCGATCAGCGCGGCGCGCGCTTCCTGGATGTCCAGCATCGTCTCGATCATGAACCCGTCGACGCCGCCGCGCAGCAGCGCGGCCGCCTGCTGGCGGAAGACGTCCACCGCCTCTTCGAACGGGAGGTCGCCGAAGGGTTCGACGATTCGCCCGGTCGGGGACATGTCGCCAAACAGCCAGGCATTGCCGACAGCGGTCCGGGATATGCGGACCAGTTGTTCATTCATTTCATCAACCGCGTGGGACAGGCCGTGGTCGGCGAGCTTGATGCGGTTTGCGCCGAAGGTGCAGGCGAGGATGATGTCGGAACCGGCAGCGGCGTATTTGCTGTGCAGGTCGCGGATGGCGTCCGGGTTTTCGATTACCCATTGTTCTGGGCAGGCTCCGGCAGGCAGGCCGCGTTTCACCAGCTCGCTGCCGGTGGAACCATCCAGGAAGATAGGGCGTTGCGCGGCGAGCGCATGGAACTCTTTTCTGGTTGGCAAGAGGTTTCCTTTACTAGCATGTATTAAATACTGCAAACAGAGTATACAGGCATTGTAGCCGGGACGGCGGAGATGGCAAGCAAACTTCGCGCCTGTTTCGAATGGCCACGGAATTTGCCTTGTCGTCATAGCCGCTATGAGATAAAGTATTATTCATATTTACGGTTACACATCGCAACCCTCTGGAGAAATTCCATGCACAACAAGGAACGGGAAAGTTTGGCTACTCGGCTCGGGTTTATTTTCGTTGCGGCGGGGTGTGCCATTGGCCTTGGCAATGTCTGGCGTTTTCCCTATGTCACGGGCAAATACGGTGGCGGCGCTTTTGTCATGTTTTACCTGCTGTTCCTATTTGTTCTCGCCGCGCCGATAATGGTGATGGAGTTTGCCGTAGGCAGGGCATCAAGGCAAAATATCGGCAATTCATTCAAGGTTTTGGAGCCGAAGGGTACCTGGTGGCACATTCATGGCTACACGGGGATCATCGGCAACTACATCCTGATGATGTTTTATACCACCGTATCCGGTTGGATGCTGGCGTATTGCTATTACAGCATCACCGGGCGGCTGTCCGGCCTGGACCCGGAGCGCGTCGGGGCGTTCTTCGAAGGCACTTTGCATAATCCGGCCGCCCAGGTCTTCTGGATGGCGGTGACTATTGTGGCTGGCTTCCTCGTCTGTCTTGCCGGCTTGCGGAGGGGGGTGGAGACCGTCACCAAGGTCATGATGAGCGGGTTGTTCGTCCTCCTCATCATCCTTGTCGTGCGCTCGGTGACACTCCCTGGAGCAGAGGCGGGGATCGCCTTTTACCTCAAGCCCGACTGGAGCAGGTTGGCGGAGAACGGAGTATGGACCAGCATTTTCGCCGCGATGGGACAAGCGTTTTTCACTCTCAGCATCGGTATAGGCAGCATGGCTATCTTCGGCAGCTACATCGGCAAGGAGTATTCCCTCACGGGTGAAACGATGAGCGTGGTCGGTCTCGACCTTTTTGTCGCCCTGATGGCGGGCATGGTTATCTTCCCCGCCTGTTTCGCCTATGGCGTCAGCCCTGGCGCAGGGCCGGGCCTTATCTTCGTCACCCTTCCCAACGTATTCAACCAGATGGCCGGTGGTTTTGTCTGGGGATTCCTGTTTTTTGTCTTTATGGCCTGTGCGGCCATGACTACCGTGATCGCGGTATTTGAGAATATAGTCGCGTTCGGCATCGATGTTCTGCATATGAGCCGCCGCCGTTCAGTGTTGATCAATATGGCGTTGATGTTGATCCTGGCGACGCCATGCGCCTTGGGCTTTAGTTATCTGCAGGATTTTCAGCCGCTTGGGGAGGGATCAGGGGTTCTGGATCTTGAGGATTTCATCGTTAGCAACAACATGTTGCCGTTGGGGTCGCTCGTATATCTGTTGTTCTGTACTTCGCGTTATGGCTGGGGTTGGGATAATTTCATTGCCGAAGCGGATACGGGCAAAGGACCGAAGTTCCCGCGCATTCTCAAATCGTATTTCAAATACGTACTGCCTATAATTGTCCTGATTATCTTCATTCAGGGTTATATTGAGAAGTTCTTCTCCTAGTATTTATTAGTTGCCTGCACCGTCAGGGAAGGTATAATTCATCCGTAATACGCTATCCCGGGAAACAAATCGTTTCCCGCGGCCTTCCATAAACAGAGGGGAGGTCCGGAGAGGAGAAAGTCCCCGCTCCGGAATGGAAAAATTCACCGTTAGGAACCTTGCAGCCTATGCGCACAGAAATACACCTTCCCCCCGACACCGAGCGGCAGCGCTTGCTGTTCGGACCCAATGACAAACATTTTCGCATGCTCAAAGCCGAACTCGGAGTAAATCTCGTCGCCCGCCGCGGCCGCTTGATGATCGACGGCGAAGAAAACTCCGTTTCCCGCGCCTTGAACGTCATCGAACGCATGCTCGAAGCCATTGACAAGGGACAGGCCTTCGTCGCCGAAGAACTGTCCACCCTTATGGAACGCCACAACGAGGACAACGAACGCGTCAGGTCTGAAGGCGTCATCTTCACCGACCGCCTCCGTATCGAGGCACGCACGCCCAACCAGGCCGAATACATCCGCCTAATCCGCGACAACAGCCTGGTGTTCGGCATGGGCCCGGCAGGGTCGGGGAAAACCTACCTCGCCGTCGCCTGCGCCGTCGAATCCCTGCGCTACGGCGAAGTCAAACGCGTCGTCCTGACCCGCCCGGCCGTCGAGGCGGGGGAGCACCTCGGCTTTCTTCCCGGCGACATGCGGGAAAAAGTCGACCCCTACCTGAAGCCGATCTACGACGCCCTGGACGACATGATCTCCCGCCGCCAACTGGCGAACTATGTCGAAGCGGGCATTCTCGAAGTCGCCCCGCTTGCCTATATGCGCGGGCGCACCCTGGCGCGCTCGTTCGTCATCCTCGACGAGGCGCAGAATACGACTCCGGGACAGATGAAAATGCTCCTGACCCGACTGGGAGAACAATCACGTTGCGTCGTCACCGGCGACCTGACCCAGGTCGACCTTGCCAGCAGGGGACAGGATTCCGGTTTGAAACACGCTTCCCGCATTCTGTCGGGAATCAATGGGATCGGCATGATGCACCTCACCGGGGACGATATCGTCAGGCATCGCCTGGTGCGTGATATCGTCCGCGCCTATGACAAAGATGAAGAGAACCACGGTGAGGCCGGGAAAGCGGCCGAAGCGGAAAACAATGCGAAAAACGCAATCGAGGTGAACGAATAAATGCCAGGAAAACAACGCAGAGGAATTGTCGAACAGGAACGCCTCAAAACCGCGGCCATGCTCGAGGCGATGTCGCGACTCAGGTCTTTTCGCCGCTGGGACCGCGTGTATTATATCGCAGTCATTGTGTGGGCGCTTTTGGCTGCTTTGCCGTCGGTGTATGTCGGCAGGCCGCTTCCCTACCAGGTCGGTTCGACCGCCGTGGCTGATGCCTACAGCCGCGTCGATTTTCAATGGCACGATTCGTCCGCTGAAGAAGCGGCGGTAAAAAATCTCGAATCGGGCTACGCCCGGCGCTACCGTGAGGAACCGCTGAACATCTGGTCCTCCGAAACGTACGGTTCAATAGACCAGCTGCTGTCCCAGGCAGCATCCGCCGGCAACGTCGACGACGTCGAAACGGCGGCGGCGGAACTCGGCATAGCCATCTCCGCCGATCAGGCCTCGGCGATCTGGCAGGGCGCCGTCGTCGCCAGGAACGATCCCTACCACTACCTGGTGAGGCCCATGCGGGAAACATTGGAAAACGACATTTTCCCCAGGGGCATCCTCGACCGCTCGCGCTACGAGCGCGAACGCGGCAGAACCATACAGATCATCCGCGACGGCGTCTCCTACCCGGCCATGGTCGGCGGCGAGCGCGGCCCCGCCACCGTACCGCAACTGGACGGCGAGCTGCGCAACAGGCTCGACGCGCGTTTCTCCGTGTGGATTCCACAGGATTTCAGGACCGCGCTGGCGGATATTGTGCTGCAGCGGCTGCGTCCGAGCCTTATCTACGACGAGGCCGGCTCCAATCAGGAACTGGCGGAACGACGGGTCGAACTGATTTCACAGGTGCAGGGCATCAAGAAAAACGACCGGCTTGTCAGCCGCGGCGACGTCCTCACCCTCGACCAACTCGCCAAACTCCGCGCCGAGGAGGACGCCTTCCGCAGAACGCAGGGTTGGAGCATGCCTGCCGCCCGCTTTATCGGCAACTTCCTCATTTTCTTGGCCCTGGCGGCAGCCATGGTGATCTTTTTCCGAGTGGTCGAAAGCGCGCGTCCCGGCGTGGTGCGCCGATTCCTGTCCGCCGCCACTTTATGCCTGCTTCCCATTTTCTCCGGCTACTGGCTTATCTGGATGGGACTGCCCGGCACCATGCTCCCCATCGGCATCGTCGCCGGCGTCGCCGCCCTCGGGATGAACACCCGCGTCGCCATTTTCCTGACTGCGCTGTCCTCGCTCTGTTGCCTGATCCTTTTTGAAGGCAGGCCGGATTTGATGGTCGGGTATCTCGCTTCCGCCTGGTTCTTCGTCTATACGGCGACCAGGGTCCGCTGGCGGACATTGCTGTTGGTGATGGCGATTGTCGCCGGCCTGGTCGGCAGCATAGCGTTTATCGCCTGGAACCTCGCGCGCGGGGATATGCACGATATCCTCACCGTCAAGATGGACTGGTCGAATATCCTCGACAGCAGTAGGGCCCCGCTGTTCGCCGCAGGCGGTCTTTTCGCCAACTGGCTGGTTTGCGGCGTGATCATCCTCTGCATACTGCCTCTGATCGAACGTTTTTTCAATGTCACCACCCGAATCCGCCTCCAGGACCTGGCAAGCCAGGAACATCCCCTTATCAGGCGTCTCATTGTCGAAGCGCCCGGCACCTACAACCACTCGGTGATTGTCAGCACCCTCGCCGAATCGGCTGCTGAAACTGTCGGCATGGACGGTTTGAATGCCCGTATCGGCGGGTTGTTCCACGACGTGGGCAAACTGGTGAAACCGGAGTATTTCACCGAAAACGAATTCGGCATCAGCCGCCACGACAACCTCAGCCCGCACATGTCGGCCTTGCTGATCATCAACCACGTCAAGGACGGGACGGAAATCGCCAAAAGCTTCAAGCTTCCCTCCACCGTCATCGACATGATCATGCAGCACCACGGCACCGGCCTGATGCGGTATTTCTACCACAAGGCCGTGACCCAGGCTCCGAAGGGCACCGAGGTCTCATGGGAACCGTTCCTCTATCCGGGGCCGAAACCGCAGACCCCGGAGGCCGGGATCCTCATGCTCGCGGATATTGTCGAAGCCGCATCCCGCAGCCTTTCCAACCCCTCGCCGCAACGCCTGCGGACGCTTGTCGGCAATCTTTGCCGCGACAAGCTGCTTGAAGGCCAGCTCGAGGATTCGGGCCTGACCATGAGCCAGGTCGCCAAGGTGGAGGAGGTATTTTACCGGCTCCTCATCAGCATGTTCCATACACGGGTCCAGTATCCCGGTAAATCATAACGCACAGGGAGTAATAAAATAACCATATGACCGAAGAGAAAAAAACGCCGTTATTGTTGACCCGCATCGCCAATGCCTCGCAGGAAGTGCGGCTGCCGAGGAAGCTTCTCACCGAGCTTCTCGATCTTGCCTACCGCAAGGAAAAACGTCGAGGCAAGGCATCGCTGGACCTGGTGGTGATGGACGACGACGAAATCGCCCGCCTCAACCGCCGCCACCTCGGCCGCGACAGGGCGACTGATGTCCTGGCCTTTGACGACGGCGAAATGGAACCGGGTGGCCGTTTGCGCTTGGGGGACGTTGCGATTTCGGCCGAGACCGCCCGACGCGTCTCGGCCGAACGCGACATGAAGTTCAACCATGAATTGGCGTTCTACGCCCTGCACGGGCTGCTGCACCTTCTTGGAATGCGGGACGGCTCGGACGAAGAGCGCGAAGCCATGCACCGCAGGCAGGCCGATATCATGCGCGCGTATGGCCTGGAAGTGGGGGATGAGTTGATGTAATGTTCTATTGAAACCGCAGGGAACACGGAATTATTTTTTATTCTTTGTGTTCTCCGTGTCCTCTGTGGTTTTGCTAGTGGTAACTTGCTGTTGTCCAGCGGAGGAAAAAACCGGCTCATGCCTGAGGATGACGTTCCATTATGGGTTGAAGTGGCGGTATTGTGCGGATTCGCCTTGATAAGCTTTGCCGCGGGGGCGTATGAGTTCGCCCTGTCGGAGGCAAGCCGTTCCCGCCTCAAGAAACGCTTGGAAAAAGGCGATGTCGCCGCCCGCGACTTCATCGACCGCGCTGTGTCGAACGATCCATTGATTTCGGTGCGGACCAGCCTGCTGCATTCGCTGTTCTCCGGAGCGTTTATCGTCTATGGAGTCTGGGTGCTGATTCCTCCGGGACCGCTGTCGTTCTCCCGTTACTGCTGGACCGGGCTTGCCATGCTTGTCGTGCAGGCGATCTTTCGCGGCGTCGCCAAACTCGTCGGCGAATACGGGTCCGAAAATTTCGTCGTCCGCTTCGGTTGGCCCATGCAAATTTTGACCTTGCCCATGGCTCCGATCGGCTGGCTTGCCGTCGCTTCGGAACGCGTCTTTTCCCGTGCCATCGGCCTTGAGTCGGACGACGAGGAAGAGGAACGCGAGGCAGAAGTCATCGACGCCGTCTCCGACGGACAGCTCGACGGGGTCGTCGAAGACGGCCAGAAGGAAATGATCGAGGGCATTTTCGAATTCAAGGACGCCGACGTCGCCGACATCTTCGTTCCCCGGACTGAAATGACCACCATCGACGCCGGGTCCGAACTGTCGGAGGCGGTGAACCTTGCCCTGGACAAGGGCTATTCGCGGCTTCCCGCCTACAAGGGCACACGAGACCATATTGTCGGCATCTTTTACGTCAGGGACGCGCTGAAGTTCTGGGACAAGCCGGTCGGGGACTACCCGACCCTTTCCAGCGTCCTCAGGCCGCCTCTGTTCGTGCCCGAGACGAAAAAAATCCCGGAACTGCTGGCGGAGATGCGACGGGGACAGTCGCATATGGCCGTCGTCCTCGACGAATACGGAGGCACTGCCGGCCTGGTGACCATGGAGGACGTCCTTGAGGAAATAGTCGGCGACATCCAGGACGAATACGATGCCGTGGACAACGCCCCCGACGGTGAAATCCGTGCCATAGACGAAACCACCTTCGTCGCCGAGGGACATGCGCACGTTTCCGACGTCAACAAGCTTCTCGGCGAGGAAATCATTCCGGAGGACGATGATTACGAGACGGTGGCCGGATTCGTTCTCGACAACCTCGGCCACATCCCTTCCGTGGGTGAACATTTCGATTATGCCGAACGCCTGGACGTGAAGGTGCTCCATGCCGATGAACGGCGCGTACGCAGAGTGCGGTTCAAACTGCACGAGGGGGAATGATGACTCTGAAAACGAAACGCGACGACTGTCCGGAATTCATCACCAAAGACGGCTCCACCATTCGCGAACTCATGGCCTACCGGAATTCCGGCGCCAAGCGGACAAGCCTTGCCGAGGCAAGCCTGCCGCCCGGCGGCAAAACCGATTGCCATTACCATCCCGAGGTCGAGGAAATCTATTATTTTCTCGAAGGCAGGGGAAAGGTGCTCGCGGGCGATGCTTTTTACGATGTCGAACCGGGGGATTCCATTCTCCACCTCCCCGGCGCGCGGCACCAGACCTGGAATACCGGCGACGTGAAGCTGGTTTTCATCTGCGTTTGCGCTCCGGCCTACGAGCATGACGACACCGTCATCGTGCCTGACGCGGAATTGGAGTGAATATGACAAAAGCCGTTATTTTCGACATGGACGGGGTATTGATCGTCAGCGCGCGGCCGCATTACGAAGCATGGCGCGAGGTGACCGCTGACTACGGCATCCACATCGATTACGAGACCTTCAAGCTTTCCCTCGGCCGCGACAACAAGGCCACCATCGCCCGTTTCTGGGGCGACAGCCTGTCCAAAGAGGAGGGAACGGCGGTAGCAGACAGGAAAGAGAAGATTTTCCGCGACATTATTTCCAAAGACTTCCGACCTGTCCCCGGCGCTCCGGATCTGATCCGCGCTTTGCGCCAGGCCGGCTGGAAAATGGCGCTTGGCACCTCGGCTCCGCCGGAAAACGCGGCGCATGTACTGTCTCTGCTGCCGGGAGGCGACCTTATCACCGCCAGGGTCGACTCCTCCATGGTCGAAAACGTCAAGCCGGAGCCTGATATTTTCCTCAAGGCCGCCGAACTGTTGGACGCCGACCCCAAGGACTGCATCGTCATCGAGGACAGCATCAGCGGCCTCAAGGCCGCCGCTGCCGCCGGTATGGCCAGGCTTGCCCTCGCCACCTCCACCGAAGTCGGAGCTATTAGCCCTCTCGCGAATGCCGTCCGCGACGACCTTGTCGGCGTCACCCCGGAATTCCTGGCCGAACTTATCGACCGGGAGCGGGTGAACCGGGGAGGCGAGTGATATGTGGGAGCTACTCGGCCAGACCGGGATATCCGAAGCGATACTCCTCTTTATCCTGGTTTTCCTCATCCCGATCCTCGGCTATCTGGTGCTGAAGCTGCGCCGCTACGAAAACCAGTACGGCGTGATCTACCTGCGCGGCAAAAAAAAGAAGAAAAAGAAAAAAGCCGAGCCGCCGCCCAAGGAAACGAAGCCGGAAAAACCCTCCGTGCCGCCGGACGTCTTTCCCTACGAAACGAAACCATTCATCAATCCTTCCGAACAAACGCTCCTTGACGCGTTGTATGAAGCGATTGGCGGGGATATCATTATCTATACCAAGGTGGCCTTGTCGGGGCTCGTGCAGTCGACAGACTCGAACCCCGGCTTTCACGACCGCCTTGCCGACAAATATATCGACTTCCTGATCTGCGACAAGCAAACCGGCAACCCCTTTACCGCCGTTAGCCTGGAACCGGGTAAAAAGGCTCCAAAAGGACCGGCGGAGGAATTGACCAAGATTTGCCAAGCCGCCGGTTTGCATCTCGTTTTTCTGCCCCAGGCGGACAGTTACGACACGGCCCAGGTTAAAAAGCTCCTGGATATTCCGGACCTTGGCTTATAGCGCTTTTAAATAGTAACAGGTTCCTTGTCGCGTTTGATAGCATAACTGGAACACTCCGAAAAGCGCCAAGGAAGGCTGGTCACAGTTTAAAAGGCAATATAGAGGACGTATGCTTTTCCCATGAAAATATATATTCGCTATATCCTGTTCCGCATGCTGATCGGGCTGTGCAATATCTCGCCGCAGCGCTTCCTCTACTGCATAGCGATACGCATCGCCGACCTGAATTATTATTGGTTTGACAAAAAGGGCCGCAAGGCGGTACATGACAACCTGCGTCAGGTGCTCCCGGACGCTACGGAAGCCCGCATTGCGAAAGAGGCGCGCTGGGTGTTTCGGAATTTCGCCAAATACCTTACCGAATTTTTCCGCTTCCGCCACTTCGATGAGACGTTCTTCAGGACAAATATGGCCACCTTCGGGGTGGAGCATGTGGATAACGCCCTTGCCGAAGGCAATGGCTGCATCATTTCTTCCGCGCATCTTGCCAACTGGGAGCTGGGTGCGGCAGGGCAGTCCATCATGGGCGGCAAGAAAATGACAGTATCCGTCGCCATGCACCGTTACGGAAAGATCAACAACCTGTTTATGCGGGAACGCGAAGCTGTCGGCCTCACCGTCGCCGACATGGAGAAGGACGCGGCAAGGACACTGATGCGGGCGCTGAAACGGAACGAACTCGTCGGGGTGATGGGCGACCGCGACCCGACGGCGCAGGGCGTGACAGTCAACTTTTTCGGCAAGCCGTGCCGTTTTCCCCAGGGGCCGGCAAGAATGGCGCTTGCCACTGGCGCGCCAATCGTTCCCGCTTTCTGCCTGCGGCGCACCAACGACAGCTTCACCACCGTTTTCCTGCCGCCGCTGAAAGTGCCGGAGCAGGGCGACCGGAATGAAAAAGTCAGAGCCATAACCCAGCAGTTCGCCAATGTCATGGAAAACACCATCCGCATGTTCCCGGAACAATGGGCGGTCTTTTACTCGTTCTGGGACGCGGATTGGAAGCCTGAATAGAGAGGTCAAAAACAGCACGCAAGGAGAAAAAACATGGCCAAGGCATTGAAAGTGTTGGTGGTCAACAGCAGCGGACGCAAGGACAGCAATTCCTCCGTTCTCGGGAATGAAGTCGCCGAGGGCGCGAAAGCGGCGGGGCACAAGGTCGAGGTCGTCGATATAGGCAGGATGGATATCAAGCCCTGCAAGGGGTGCGAGGCCTGCCTGGCTCCCGGCTCCAAGGGATGCATTGTCAAGGACGACATGCAGCCGTTGTATCCCAAGGTGAAGGAGGCGGATGTTGTCATCTTCTCCGCACCGATTTACTGGTTCAATATGTGCGGACAGATCAAGCAGTTTATCGACCGCCTGTTTGCCATTGCGGTAACTCACGAGGAAGGTGCTCCGAATCCGTTCGCGAAGAAAAAGCTTGGCTCGGTGTTTGTTTACGGCGACACCGATCCGTTCAATTCGGGTTGCGTCAATGCAATCCGTTCTATTCAGGATATATGCAATTACACTGGCGCGGCATGGGCTGGTCCACTGTACGGCTCCGCGTACGACGCGGGCGAAGTCCTGAAAAACACGGAGCTGTTGTCAGCCGCGCGGAATTATGGCCTTGGTTTATAAGGGGTTGAAAATAATTCCGACTTTTTTTCGTGTACGGATATATTCCTATTGACAATTGTCTCTGCTTGTCTATAATGTCTTCCTCTCGCAGTGAGTGTGGCCTAAGGACGTTGGTTCCGGCTGGCGTCAGGGCTGAGAATTTGCTTTATGCGGGGGTATAGCTCAGTTGGTAGAGCACCGCCTTTTTAAGGCGATGGTCGTAGGTTCGAGTCCTACTGCCCCTACCATAAATATATACAGACGTCCCCATCGTCTAGCGGTTAGGACACCAGCTTTTCAAGCTGGCGGCCGGGGTTCGATTCCCCGTGGGGATGCCAATATTACAAAGGCCGTAGCCCACAATGGG
Source organism: Planctomycetota bacterium (assembly GCA_036745875.1). Lineage (GTDB taxonomy): Bacteria > Planctomycetota > SZUA-567 > SZUA-567 > SZUA-567 > DAIOFH01. Next base: position 14,711 of record DAIOFH010000009.1, read on the forward strand.
TTGCGGCCTTACTCTTTTACTATCTTGATCTTACATAAACAACAAAGGCAAGAATCAAGGATGTCCCCTCACCTTCCTATTTTTCGGAAGGGCACGCGACAACTTCACGCTTCTCAGCGGAGGCGAGTCTGTGACTCGGAAGATTTAGTCGCCGTTCTTTAATATCTCCAGTATCAGTCTGCCCGATTCGGTCAGATCCTCCTCGGTCCATCCAGTCATTTTTGTCACGTGGGGTAAGAGCAGCGAAAAATCCTCGTCTTTATTTGATAAAGACCAGTTTGCCCAACTCAGCTGGTTTTCGCGCATGTAATCGATGAAGTCCCGCGCCTCCTGCAAATCCAACTCCCCTGATTCCTTATCACGGCTTACACCCCATTCCGTAACAAATACAGGCAAACCCATTGTGCGCATCAGGTCTAATTTCGGTTTGAACTCGTAGTGAGTATCGCCTGTGTAGAGATGGTAACTGTACATGAGGTTCGGGTGGTCCAGCGGTTTTGCGAGCGGTGCATGTACTTCGCTTGACCATTCCGGCGTTCCCACCAGGATAATGGCGTCGGGAGACGCTGACCGGATTACCGGAATGACGATTTCAGCATAGGTGCGGATATGATCCTAGGAAGCGTCTCCATTGGGTTCGTTGCAGATCTCATACAGGATGGCGGGGTGGTTGGGATATTTGCATGTTAGCTCTTCGAAAAACAGGACTGCGTTATAGGCCAGACGGAGCGGGTTGGCGTCCTGGAGAAGATGCCAGTCGACAATGACGTACATGTCTGTCGCCAGGGCGTTTTCGATTCCTTCGAAAAGAACGCGCTTGTTATTTTCAGCGGCGGCCGGGCTCTCGCAGTAGCCGCCGTCGCGGCTATCCGCATACATGGCGAGGCGGAACAGGTTTGCTCCGTGCTTTCTGGTCTCGCGAATGGCTTCTTCACAGGCAAATTGCGGATACCAATGCAGACCGTGGCTGCTCATGCCGCGCAGTTGGATCGGCTCGCCACGCTCATTGACCAGTCGTGTGCCGTCCACGCGAAGCATGCCGTGAACGCTGGGGCCGTGATTGGCCGAATGCGCTTGTCCGTAGACGGATACAAGAAAGGCGAGACTGGAGAATACTAATGCGTAACGTGCCATATACGCTCCACACAGGGGGGGGGGCTTTTATTAATTCTCCTTGCTGTGTGGTGTATTATATCATTCTTCCCCGGCGCCTACAAGAGCTAATGTTTGGGGCAGTACGAGATTTTGCGGGAAAAATGAGGCTATGACAAGATCGAAGTTATTGTCGCGGATATAGGATAACGCGTCGAACGGAAGGTTTTCATGGCTCGAGAGAGTGTGCATCTCGGAAAACAGAGGGGCCAGGTGACTGACCAACTGGGCGGTTTGGAAATCATAAATGAAGAGCGCCTTCGGGCCGGTGGGGTTTTGCTGGTTGACAATTTTGCTCCAGGTGGCGTTGGTGTGGACGTAATATCCTTCGGGATAGAGGCTGTAGAGGTCCTCATAATAGACAAGAGCATCCGGATGGAGGAGCGTTTCCGTCGCGTCGCCCTCTATGCTGGCGGATTTCCCGAACATGTCAAGGGATTCGACGGCGAACTCGCTTTCAAATTTTGGCGTCACGGCGACAAAGTCATCCACACCACTGAAGGCGGGTCCGGTCTCCTTGCCGAGTTGGCCGATAAAGAATCCGGAGTGCCGTTCAAAATCGTAATTCGCCTGATCGCGATAAAAACCGTCCGGGTCGAGAACAAGGGAAAAGCGTTGTTCCAGTCCGTCAACCAGGTAGGTGAAAAGAGCGAAGGCGGCGTCGCCCCCGAGGATGAACGAGGTTTTGCCCGCCATGGAATCGGGTGGGAAATTATGGGAAAGGAAGGCGTAGCGAGCATCCAGGAACGGCACGTTCTTTTCACGCAATTCGTACAGGAAGGAGTCCAGAACGGCGTTATAATCCTGGTACGGCATATTCTCGGGAAGATGTTTCGCCCCGATCTGGACGATGGCCGGGTTGCCGAGGTAAAAGAACCGGCCGCCACTCTCCTGAACGGCGTCGGATAGGTCGGTGATCCGTCCGGCAAGCAATTCGGCATCCTTTGCCTGAAGGGGGAACAACCCGCCGCGATACAGCCGCCCGTCCGGAGCCTTGATGACGGAAAAGCCGTTCATCTCGGATTTGCCCAGACGTTCCTGGATCCAGGCATGGGCGGCCCAAACGGAGTGCTTGCCGGTGAGCTGGTTTTCGACCAGAGCGCCGAGACTGCGGGAGGCGTCCCTAACGCCGGCCAAGGACGACGGAACGGGGATCGCGGCCAATCCGGTTTGGAGGTCGGCACTCTCGTTATATATGTTGTATATGCTTCCTCCTACAATGGCGATAATGAAGAATACGCCGAGCATTGTGTAGGCCTTTGGTTTTGGTTCCATTTTCGAGCGCCTCTTTCGGAAAACATTATCTGAAAATAAACGGTACGTAGCCTATCCTTGTCAGGAATACAAAGCTGAGTACAAGCAATGCGGCGAGGACGGCGAGATGGCACACGGCGAAAAGGTAACCCACAATACCGAATCTGTCGCGTCCAAGCCATTCCAGGAATCTTCCTCCGAGGCTGGTGCAAAAGACCACCGCCACGATAAGGATATGCCAATTTTCCCTTACGAGCGCCAGGGCCAGGTCGCTACCGAAACCGTTACCGTTGACGCCCAGCAGGTTGGAGAAAAATCCAAGCGTTTCACCCGAGTTGTTGCAGCGCAGAAACACCCAGGATACGGCGACGACGAAAAGCAGGTAAACGTTCCAGCCACGGTGTGAGGTGTCCCGGCGTTGAAGGCTGATGACCCACTCGAGGAAGGCGAAGGCGAAGAACCAAATGCCGAGGTAGAGATGGTTCCAGCTTATGCCGTGCCACAGGCCGATAAGCAACCAGAGGACTACCAGGTTTCGCAGCACATAATTGCGTCGCCTGGGAACGCCGCGGATTTTCACCTTTTTGGGCCGCGAACCGCCAAGGGGCAGAAATACATAGACAAAGAACCACCGGTACAAGGTGGCATGGCAGCGCTGCCAGAATTCGGCCACAGTGTGAGCGGTATAGGGGTAGCGGAAGTTTTCATCCAATTGATATCCGAACATGCGACCGAGGCCGACAGCCATGTCGGAATAACCGGAAAATGCCATATACAATTGCAGTCCATAGGCAAAGAGGCCAAGCCAAGCCAAAAGCACGGGAGTAGTGGCGATTTCGTTGCCGGCGGCGGAAAGGTTGAACACCGATTCGGTGATGACGGAAAGGGGGGCGGCGAGGAGCAGTACTTTTGCGAGTCCGACAATGAAACGTTCGGCGCCGGCGCCGAACAGCGGCAAGGAGTTTGTTCGCACGCGCAGTTGCGGCGCAATGGCCCCAAAGCGCTGGATGGGCCCGGCAAGGACGGTGGGGAAAAAGCAGATGAACAAGGCTGTGTTCAGGATGCTTTTTTCCGCAGCCGCCTTTCCACGTACGATGTCGAAAACATAGGTCATGGCCTGGAGCGTGAAAAAGGCGATTCCCAAAGGCGGCCGGGGAAGAGCGGAGGCGAAGCCGAAATACCCGGCGAGGGTGTCCGCATGAATGACGCAAAGCATGATCAGGATGTCGAACGCGGCAGTCCATCGGGCGAGCGACCACTTTTGCTCTTTATGCGTGTAGCCCGCCATTTTGGCGCCTGCGAGATGATTGACCACGATTATCAGCAGCAGCGGAACAAGATAGAGCGGCTCACCCCATGAATAAAACACCAGGCTGAGGATCAGCAGGCAGACGTTTTGCGCGCCTCTCGAATAATCGAGAAGCCAATACAACAGGAGGGCCGCCGGCAAAAAATACAATAAGAATAGCACACTGGGAAAAAGCACGTCATAGCTCCATAAATGGTACGAGTCAAAAGTTATCGGCTAAAAATAGCTGAACCTTTCCTTGGCCTTTTTTCGGCATATCCCGGTTGTGGGCTAAACGCAAGACGGAACCGGCCGTTGTTCGAAAAGCGCTAAAAAAGTTACAGCTGGTCGTTCCCGTCGGACTCCGGGTCTTTCTCGGACGATAGCTTCTTCAGCAACATCCTGGTGTAGGTTCTCACCCGTTCCGTGATGGAAGTATCGTGCCGTGGCGGTTCGGGCGTAGGAATATGCGAGCCTGCGGCCCATCGTTCGAGATATTTGTGATAATTTTCCTTGGTTACCCAATCCTCCCAGTTGACTACCCGGAACAGTCTCCGGTTTTGTAGCGCAAGGTGCGGTTCCGGTTCTCCGAGGACCATGTACACATCCCGATCAAGCACCACGGTGGCATGTTCACCGGGCGCCAGTCGCCACATGGGGTACGCTTGGACATAATGATAACTGAAATCGTTGAGAACCACCCTGTTGCCGTCCGCCACCCTTCCCTCGACCTCGCTCATGATGCGGGGCAGTTTGCGCGAGAAAAATTCGACCGGTTTCGCGAGGCGTTTGTCGAAATTGACCTTGAGGTCCTCGACGACCGGGATTGTTTCCGTCACCGCTTCCGGCAGGGTGGGATCGCGTTCGTAGATGATCTGCCTGTACTGACTGAGCTGGTCCTCGTCCAATTTTTCAATTTTCAGACTATATTCCCAGTCGCTGCGGTCGGTTTTTCGCACCTGTACAAGCGAGCAGACGAGTTCGGCATTATACTGCCGGTCGTGGATGCGGACGGTTACCGTCTCGCCCGGAGGAATAAGGGCGGGAAAATCGAGATCAGCCGAAAAACCGCCTTCGGACACGTCGACCGTGGTGCCGGTGTAGGTTCTACCTTTGGTTACGAGCTCCATGGGCAGGCGGACGTCGAAGCGGTAGAAATAGCGTTCATTGACTCTGCCGAGCATGAAAAACACCGACAGGAGCAGACTTTTGGCGTTCACGATAAGCCAAAAGAGGATAATAATATTGTAGAGCGCTCGATATTGGATGATGGCTCCGAGGCAGAGCACGATGCCCACTACGGACAGCACGAACATAATTATGTGCGGCAGCGCCATGGCCGGGTCGGCGCTTGTTTTCGTCTGGTGGGTTTTGTCCGTCACCTTGAAATGTTTCAACCGGAAGCCAAGCATGTCCAGTAGGATCGGAACGACCAAAAATGGAAACATGATGGTGTCTACGGTATTACACCAGTTCACCGTTCTGGTTTTGGCCGATATTCGCGACATGGCAAAAGTATGTAATATATAATACGGAAGCCAGAACATCAGGATCTCGCCGAGGGAGCACTCCATAATGTATACGCCGAAGAGGGCGACAAGGATCGGCGACATGATGAAGACAAAGCGACTGAAAAAAGTGAGCCAATAGAATAAAATACACAGGTAATGCAGTTTCCGCATCGGCGGAATGCGCAGGTCGCGGAAAGGTTTGGTGTTATGGAAGGTCTGCATGCAGCCCCGACCCCAACGTTCGCGCTGGACAAGGAGGTTGATGACCGCCGGAGGATTGAGCCCGTTGGCGAGACAGTCGGCGATGGAGTAGCAGGTGTAACCGGCCGTCTGGATCTTCATGCCTGTTTCAAAGTCCTCGGTGATGCTGTCCGTCGAGAAATAGCCGACTTCCGCCAAGGCCTTGCGGGAAATCATCATGTTGGAGCCGCACATGATGCTGGCGTTGTGGCGGTTTCGGGAGACGTTGATTTCGCGGAAAAAATAGATCTGTTCGTTCGGGATGCGTTCTTCGGCATAAAGGTTGTACTGGAAGAGGTCGGGGTTGTAGAAATTCTGCGGCGACTGCACGAAGCCGATTTCGTAATCCGGGTCGATTTCATCCGGCGCTCTTTCCACCCATTGCCCATTTTCGTTCTTCTTGACTTTAGGCAGGAAGAAGTACGGGGCGAGGGTGGTAAGGAAATGCCGGCGCGGGATCATATCCGCGTCCAGGAAAGCGATAAGTGGCGAATTGGTCTGGCGTAGCGCGTTGTTCATGTTGCCCGCCTTGGCGTCCTTGGGATGGGGCATGTCAATGTAGTTGCAGCCGCAGCGCTTCGCCAGTTCGCGCATTTCCGGACGGTTGCCGTCGTCGCAAAGATAGACATGCACTTTCGACTTGTCCGGATAGTCGAGGTATCGGCAGGCATTCAAGGTGTTGTAAAGCAGATTGATTTCCTCGTCGTGGGTGGCTATGAGGATATCGATATCCGGATACCATGATGCCGGAATTTCCGGCCGCTCTAAGGGTAGCGGGCGGATCTGGTCGAGGTAATTCATAACCGCCTGAATCCCGGATAACAGTTCGCAGATAAACAGCAGAATGCCGAACGCAAGGGAGAGGTATCCATAATTCACTGGCAGGGTGTAAAACAGACGCCACACAAGATATACGGTAATAGCCATTGCCGTGGCGTAGCCGAGGATGCGGTTGAATAGACTTATTTGATTCTCTTGCATAGATTCCACTTTATTGCATTTTAGATTGTAATTGCTCTTCCTTGCGCTTTTCGGTATTTGCGGATTACACCGAAAAATGCAGCGAGGAACCAGTGGCCATTCAAAAACGCTATAATTTTTTCGACAACGCGTACATAAGCGCCATCATGAGGAAAAGCGTGATAAAGGCATAAGCCGCCTGCCTGTTGCCGCTCGAACCCTTGTCGTACAAATCGGCTGTCATCCAGTCCAACCGCTCAAGCTGATCTCGAATAAAGCTGTCCTGCCGCAGCAGGCAATGCCCGATCTTGACCACTTCCTGGTCATACGACCAGGTTTGGCGAATCTGTTCGTTGCCTTCGCTGTCGAAAAAAGGACGTAGCGCATAGGGGCTGCCGGCCGTTGTGTATTCCCTGCGCCAGCGTATCCAGTCACGCTCGAGGGAAGGCCCGAGCCTGAAAGCCAGTTCCTCGATGGTTGTGCGTATCCTGTCCGGCGAAAGCGGCCCGCGCCTGACCTCGTGGTAGCGGTCATACAGTTTGACCAGGAAGGGCCTGCTCAGGAAAAGACGGTCGAACCAGATGAAGTTTTCGCCGGAGAGGGCGGTGTACAACGGATAAATGCGTAGATCCCTTATGTCGCCCCCATTTTCCAATTCTCTCCAAACAGGGACTCTCCTGGACAGCACGGACGGCGGTTGCGCCCGCAGGAAATCTTCATCGAAGGCGAGCGGGTGGTCGCGGTAGGGCTGATTGTCCAACGATTCATCGAAATCCCATTCGGGAAGCGTTTCTAATTTGCCGTCCCGGTTCGTGTAGAGTTTGAAATGGACAGGGGCGTCTTCGGCATTGATCATAAGCATGTTGAGAATATAGAGGTTGATCACAGACTCTTCGTCCAGCATTGTCTCATAGCGCAGAAACGTGGCAGGATCGAGAGCAAGGAGGGCGCTTTCCAATTTGGCCAGATCCACTGCTGTCCGCGTCCTGGCCGCCTGCAGTTCAGCATTGTCAGGCCCGTCCTGGAGTGCGGTAAAAACCTTGTTTCCCGAACGCACGGCGAGTTCGTCCCGTCTTTCCTGTCCCGGCGCATACTTCAGGAGAGGCGTATCCGGCATTCTGTCGGCAAGGGAATCGATGACGTGCCGGTCGCTTTCCGCCAGAATATAAATTCCGTCATAACGATAATAGCCGTCCTGTTTGCGCAAAACCTCGCAGTAGCGAAAGCTTGGCGTCGCCTGCGGAAAGAGGACCCTGCCAAAGGCATAGGCAATGCTGTTTCTTAGCATGCTTTTGTCGCGAAGGGAACCGCGCAACAACCAGCTGGAATCTTGCGGCAACCCCAGGAGTGTCGTTGGCCCGGGATCGGCCATTTCCACCAGATAGCTGATTTTCCCTTCGTCAGACCAGTCGGACAGCCTGCGCATCCCGACATCGAGTGTCATTGCCGGCGGGTTTTGCAGAAGGTTATCGCCGTCTCCGGCGTCATAGACGAGCAGGCGGGCGGTGGCGGTCGATCCTGTCACATCCTCGGCCATATCCTCGATCACCACCAGAGGCAGGTGGGAGCTGAATGTTCCATCCACCGTATAATCCAGCGAAAGGCTGAGGTTAGTCTCCGATTGGACTGGAAACAGGGAGGGGTTTTCCCCTCCGTATGTATGGTAGAGACAGCATGACGGGACCGCGGCCAGAAGCAATATGACCAGGCGGAGTGCGGGCGGCAGACCGACTGGCCGAGGACGGGCAGAGGGGGCGCGAACTACGCCATCAGGCTTTGGGGTAGGGTCTGACGCTTTCATGCTTCACTCTTTCCTAGTTCACGGGAGGGAACGGATTCGTCTTCCGTGGTTTCACTGATGTGATATCTGGGGCGGTTTTTCACTTCCTTAAAGATGACCGCCAGGTATTCGCCGATAATGCCAAGGCAAAACAGTTGTATCCCGCCGAATATGGATTGGATGACGAGTGTCGACGCCCAGCCGGGCACAGCCCGGTCGGTGGCGTATTTGATCCAGAAGCTCCACCCCACAAAGACAAAACTCAGCAAACACAACGCCAGTCCTAAAAATGTTACCAGCCGCAATGGGGCGAACGAAAATGAGGTGATCCCCGATATGGCGAATGTCAGCATTTTGACGAAGGGATATTTCGATTCGCCTGCCGTACGCTCTTTGCGATCGTAGAATACGGAACTTGTCCGAAAACCGAGTTGCGTGACGATGCCGCGGAGAAAAATGCCCTTTTCCGGATATTTTAGCAGTTCGTTGAGGGCGCGGCGCGACATGCCCCGGTAATCGGCGTGGTTGAATACCATTTCGACGCCGAAAACCTGCATGAGCCGGTAAAATCCCTCGGCGGTGAAGCGCTTAAAAAAGGTGTCGGTCGCCCTTTTCTTCCGAACGCCGTATACAATATCGATTCCGCGCCTGCCTTCCTGGATCATGTCCCGCATGACAGAAACATCATCTTGGAGATCTGCATCGATTGAAATGATAAAATCCCCTCTGGCCGCAGCAAACCCCGCGAGAAGGGCATTTTGATGTCCGCTATTTTTCGACAGCCGCAACCCTCGCACCAAATCGGACGCGGCACGCGCCTGCCTGATAATATTCCAGGTGTCATCGGTACTGCCGTCGTCGACAAAAACGATCTCGCTCCCCGGGTCAGCGATCCCGTCTTCTATAAAATCCGAAAGCAACGACGTGAGAATGGGTATGTTTAATGACAGCGCCGCCTCTTCGCGGTAGCAGGGGACGACGATGCTGACCACTGGCGGGGGGCCAAGGGCGGAATCTGCGGCAACTGTAGTGGGTTTTGTCGCTGTTTCAGTCACGTCAACCCCATTTCGTCAGCACCAGAAAACCGGAAACAACCAGCACCAAGCCAAGGATTTTTGGCACTGTTACAGATTCCTTCAGTATGAAAAAGCTGGCGACATACACTCCTACGAACGTTAACGCCGTGAAGGCATAGGCAACGCCCAGATGAACCCGGGTAAGCGCATACACCCAAAGAAGCGTCGAGAAAAAGTAACCGGCCAGTCCCGCCCACAGCCACGGAGACCAGACCGCCTTCAGTAACGATCCGCCGTCTGCACCAGTTTTTATGCATATCTGCCCAAAAATCGCCAACATGCTGGAAATAAACAGGGTCAGATATATATTCATCGCAATTCACCTTCTACGTGTCGGGAATTATATATATTCACTCGCAATTACTCCATGGCGGTTAATTAAGTTCCGGATGGTACATTATAATACCGCCAGCGACAGGCATAGACTGATCCGCCTCGGCAATCGTAATGGTCAGGAAGTCGCTGCCGGCGACATCAATTTCGTAGTTGTCCTTAACTGTCCGGGCGATAGCCTGACTGAAAATCTCGCCGTATTGGTTTTGCACGCTGATTTCCAACCCCTCTTCCCAACAACTCAGGGAGAAGGAGAGCGTCGTCTGGCCGGCGAGACCGTCCAGTCGCATCTCTATCGGTTGGGTGGCTTTTTTAGGTAGCGTTATCGAATTGTCATCCCACGGATTGTACAAATACTCCGTCTCCGGGTCAATTCGGAGCAAGGCAATAAAATAATTGGGCTCGTAGACGAACGGCTGATCCGGGTAGTATTGGCGTAGTCGCTCGCTTAGGTTGTCGACGTAACCTGTGTTTACTGGCTGAATTTTTCTGAAAACGACAATATCTCCACCGGATGCGGCATAGCTTCCTTCCCGCCGGTAATAAAGGGCGGTGTCCGGGCTGTGGAGCAACATATCGTTCGCCTCACGGCTGACCAGTTGGGGGGTGGAGAATTCGGTAACGAAGGGATCCCGTAATACTACATAATCAGCCATGAATAACTGTGAAGGAAATCCATCGCGAAGATCCACGATATTGTTAACCAGGACAAAAGGTGCGGCGTCCGTTTGCTCGGGCAGGTGGCTGCGTTTCAATATTTCCGGTGACAGGGCGCTGCCGTCGCCAATGACGTATACCAGCTGCGATGTGTCGCGCGTTCTTTCTGCTAGATCCTCGACCACCTGACGAATTATGGCGTAATCCTCATTGATGCGCGGGTAGCGCCGCATGACAGTGGTGAAAGGTTCTGTTTTGGCTGCAACAGATTGCAATCCAGGGATATAGCCGAATAGGAAGTTGGCGACCGTGACAACGAGAAGGAGTGCGATAAGCGGTATCCGCCGCTGCCGCCGGACGATTCCGCCTATGGACGCATAGGCCACGCCAGCGAAGATCAGCAGCGTGGGTATGACCAGGTAGCTCTGATGGTATCCCATGTCTTGGATGCGGCAAAACAGTATAAAGGAAATAATCGCCGTCAATAACAGCCTGAAACAGACCGGCCGCACCGCATCGCTCTGGAGGAGCAGACGCATGCCTATAAAAGCGGCGGCGACCCAGAGAAGGCCGAGATTCGCCAGGATCATCCACAGATTCTGTACCATGCTCATGTTTTTGTAGCCGGAGAATGCTGTCGCGTAGTCGCCGCCCAGGAAAAGGGTGAACAGAGCTGGATTGATAAGGGCGAAACAAAGGACGCATACTGCGGCGATTGCGGCCATGTTAAGCAAGATGCCGCCGAATTTGGCAAGGGTGAATTCCCGTCTCGCCAGCATCCCTAATGTCGTTACCACGCCAAAGGAAAAATATATCCCTGCGACGTTGAACGCGTACCAGCGGCGGCTCAGCACCAGGAGAAGCGTCAAGCCGGCGAAGCACAGCGCGGATGGGAAGGTAAATATAGTGCAATCCCAATCCAGGGTGGCATTCAGCAGCAGCGCGAAAAGCAGCGCTCCCACCACGTCCAGATAACCGTTCATCACCGGCCACAAAAATGCGACAGACAGCGCGCAAAGGCAAAGGCAGGGGATGAAGGCGGCTGCGCCCGGAGTCGAACCGCGGGCCCGCTTGAATAGCCGCAGTATGAAAATGCTCAGGAACAGGCAGGCGGGCAAATAGTAAATGAAAAGAATGGATAGGCAATAGCCGGCAAAATCCGTCCCCAACAGCCTGGTAAGGGGGATAAGTGGAAGAGCGGCAAGGTTGTTGTACTCTCTGGAAAAAGTTTCGCGCAAATGGATAAGGTAGGCAGGTATGGATTCTGAAACCATCTTTTGGTCGGTGATGACCGCTGTCCAGTACTGCGTGGAATCGTATACCTTTATATCCTGCTCTGCCGCAAAAAAAATATGGACAAAAATATACCCTGCGATGTATATGAAGCAGAACAGAAGCAGTGTCCAGAGAAGTTCTCGCCTTTGCATTCCGAGTTCATTAAGCCATCGCCGCGCCCATACTCCAGCACCCAGGATGGCCGCCGCAGTGACCAGCCACAGGAACAGGTCGCCAAGAACCAACCGCAGAATACCCGCGGGAAGCAGGTATTGCACAACTATGATTACGACGAAAATAATGGCGAATGACGCCATTATCCGCAGGCGTTTTTTCAATACCCCGTATGGTGTGCCCGGTAGTCGCATGCAATAATCTTTCAGTAAGAAGAGCGCAAAGGCAGCACTAACCTTTATTTAAAACACAATACTAGTGATTTCAGATGATTATATATTGGTATTATCGGTTGTACAGTGAAAATACTATACGATTTTTCCTTCCGGTCCCTGGAAGGAAAAAGGCATTATCAAAATCTGGACCAGTATATCGCGGAGTGTAAGTTGCGAATTATAATCTTAGCAATGCCAAATAGATATAGCTTATCCCTTTCGTGCTCCATTTTGCACCGCTTTTGCGTGGCGGTACTTTATCGTACTGGCATCGAAGTATTGCTGGGAAATAAAAACTGTTCTAATGTAAACTATTGATACCTACGAAATAGTGAAATTAGCGCTATGTAGTTATGATACTGATGTAATAGAAACGTTTAAGCGCTTTTCTCAGCGATGCCGGGTTGATATTCGATTCGTTGACAATACCTGACTACGTCAACGGTTTCAACAATTTTACGGAGAATATTCAGCTTTTTTTGTGGATGGAAACCTTGTTATACGTACAATAATCGTCAGACGTGGAAATAAAAACTTTTCAAAAACAAAGTTTTATCATCACTGTTCCATTTTTTATGAATGGGACCGGTGTTTTTTCAGTAATACTCAAGTGATGGTTTGTTCGCAATACTATGCCATGCGCAGGATTCCGTGCACAACGGGCTATTCACATTTGCGGCGCTGGCCGGGGGAATGTTAGGGTATACGCGGATTGTGACATCCAACGTTCGCATCTACCCGGAGTGGGGAGAGCAATGCCTTTTAAATGTTTTTGCAGGCTATTTGCCGTAACGGCTTTGATATTGCTGTTGTCGGCTCTATCCACCCGGACGGTGTCGGCGCTGGAAGTATCCATCGCATACGGCAACAACGCCGCCAGTCAGCCGGACCATAGCATCGTGGCATTTCTGGAAAGACAAATCTCCCGAGCCGCCGTAGTCGAGGCCGCCGGCAGGGTAGACGCAGACCAAATACTCGATACGAGGCGGCTGGAGGAGTCTGCCGCCGCCCTTCTCCGGCAAGGCAAGTTCGCCGAGGCAGACAAAGTCTACTCGCAACTGGTCAAAGTCACGCTCAATAATCCTGAAAAAGCGCTGCCCTATGCCTTTATCAAATGGCACCTCCGGCAAGGATATGAGGCGCAGGCCTTGTTGTTGCGCGCCCTGAGGAGCGGGGGACTGAGCGTCGGCAATGCTGAGCTGGTGAAAAACACCCTTGACGAAGCCTACGACACCGCCAATGTTCTCGGGACTATTCACCGGGAATTCGCCGACCCCGCCGACGCGGAGGCATTGGCGAACCTGGAAACTTATTGGGAAGACGCCTGCAAAAGAATCCAGCAGCTGGAAGTTGAAAATGATCAGGCTGGACTCGCAGACTTTACCAAAACATTGTTCGGCGACAGTCCGGCCCGGATTTTCCACGCCACATGGCGTGGGTATTCTCTCCTCTATCGGGAAGATTTCGACGCAGCCGTCATGGAATTGGACTTTGCCCTCGAATCGGCTCCAGACCCGCAGTCGGAGGCCGAGGTGGTGGCCGGCCTGCGCCTGATCCGCGAATTCCGCCGCAGCGCCCTTTCCTCCGAACTTCTGGAGCGCGTTTCGGAAGTAGTTTCCGGTCTTTCCACTGCGGTGGGGGAGCAGATTTCTGCATCCCAAGGGATTGTCCAGCAAGCTTTCGAGCGAAGCGATGAACTGCTTCGCGAACGCGATTTCCCCGGCGCAGCAGAGGCGCTGGCTGTGCTGCGCCCCCTGTTTCTGGATACCGACCAGCGGCAGCGCTACATCTATCTCCTGGCGGAAATTCAATGGGGAAGCGGCCAACTCGCCAGGGCGAACCAGGCTTATATCGCCGCCCAGGCTCTTTCAAGGGATCGCTACATCCAATCAGGTTCCCTCATCAATATGGCGGAATATGCTTTTTCCATCGGCCGACGCGAAGATGCAGCCGCATTTGCCGCCCGCTCCGCCGCAGCGCTTCCCGACCAGTCATGGAAGCTGAGACAGGTGGGGAGCTTTTTCGTCGCCCTCGGCATGCCGGATCGGGGCATCGCCTATCTTGAGCGGTCCCTCGAAGCTTCCACCACCCTCGAAAGCGATGCCGCCAGCTATTCCGAACTCGCCGAAGCCTACAAGCGCATCGGTGAACGGCAAAAATATCTCAAGGCGGCAGGCGATTACATTGCCACCGTGGCGGAATTCGGCGCCGAAGCCACCCGCGACCAGAGCGGTACGCGCTACTATTACCAGGGGGAAATATTCGCTTCAAGCGAAAAGCCGGACGAGGCATACGCCGCCTACGAGCAGGCGGCCGAACTGGTCACCGACAGGTTCCGCCTGGCGGAAATCCTCATGAATATGGCCCAATACCAGGCGGCGCGGGATAACGGTGAAGATGCGGTAGCGCTGGCGGTTCGTTCCGCCGAACTTTTGCCCGACCAGGACTGGAAGTTGCGCCAGGTGGGCGAGTTCCTGTTGCGCGCAGGCAAACGGGAAGAGGCCGTCACCTATCTGGAGCGTTCGCTTGACGTGGCGCAGACGCCGGCCGGCAAGGCTGCTTCCTATGCCTCTTTGGCGGAGGCCTACCGCGATATGGGCGATCAGGGCGGAATGCTGCGCTATGCCGAGGAATACGTCAACCTGGAAGCGGCCAACAGAGAGACCCTCTCGGACGCCGAAGCCGGACTCGCCGCTTTCTACCGCGCGGAAATCCTCATGGCCCGGGAAAATGCGGAGCAGGCGCTTGCCGAATACGACCGCGCCGCCGGGCTGGTGGCGGAAAATTACCGGCGTTCGGACATCTACATGAAGATGGCCGAGGTCGAGCTTAATCTCGGCGACAAGGCGCGGGCCGCCCAGCTTGCCGAACGTTCAGCCGAGGAGCTTCCGGACGGCTGGCGGCTCCGGCAGGTGGGGGACTTCTTCATCCGGCTGGACATGCCGGACAAGGCATTTGAATATTTTAGCCGCTACGCGCAAAACGGCCCGTCGCCGGACAACCAGGCCTCCGTCTACGCCACAATGGCTGACGCCTATAAAAACCAGAACAACATGCAGCAGTTCGCCAATTTCGCCCGGCGCTACACCGACGCCGTCACGGCCGAGGGG
Source organism: Planctomycetota bacterium (assembly GCA_036745875.1). Classification (GTDB taxonomy): domain Bacteria; phylum Planctomycetota; class SZUA-567; order SZUA-567; family SZUA-567; genus DAIOFH01. Next base: position 29,736 of record DAIOFH010000009.1, read on the forward strand.
TATGCGCCTTCCAGCGCCGAGATGGGACTGTCCGCCTTTTACCAGGCGGAAATATATTCCGCCGCAGGCAATGAAGATTTGGCGTTTCATTCCTATGAAATCGCCATCCCACTCCTTGACGATCCGAACCGCCTTGCCGACGCCTACATGAACATGGCCAATTACCGGGCGGAGAAGGGCGAAGCCGACGAAGCTGCCCGTTTGGCCGAGCTTTCCGCCGCAAGCCTGCCTGAGGCGTGGAAACAGGAGCAGGTCGGCAACTTCCTCATTGGTCTCGGCATGCAGGATCGGGCGTTTGCGTATTTCGAAAACTATGCGCGGCAGGCTTCCTCAGCCACCGACCGGGCTTCGGTATACGCGACCATGGCCGAAGCCGCCCTCGGCCAGTCGGACAGGGAGCGTTACCTGCATTTCGCCGCCGAATACGTCGCCGCCATAGCCGCGGCGGATCACACGTCGACATCGGCGGAAGAAGGTCTCGCCGCGTTTTACCAGGCCGAGATTCTTATGTCCCAAAACGAAGCGGAACAGGCTTTCAGGCTTTACGAGCAGGCTTCCAGCCTCCTGGAGGACAAGCCAAAGCGGGCTGAGGCGTTATTCCGTATGGCGGAATTACAGGCGGAAGAAGGCAATGTCGACCGCGCGGCCTCCCTTGCCGAACAGAGTGCGGCCGAGCAGCCCGTCCCCTGGAAACAACGGCAGGTGGCGGACTTCCTCCTGCGCCTCAACCTTGCCGACCGGGCCGCCGTCTATTTCGAGCGCGCGGGAGACCAGGGGGGCAGGGCCGCTGTCTATGCCACCCTTGCCGACGCCTACAAGGAAATGGGCAAGCAGGAACTTTATCTCCAGACCGCAGCCAAATACGTCGGGGTCGTCAATGCGGACGATTATTCCCCGACCAGCCAGGAGCAGGCGCTGTCCGCCTTCTATGAGGGCGAGATACTGGCCGGACAGGACAATCCTGTCGGGGCTTTCGAGGCTTATGGCCGCGCAGCGGAACTGACTTCCGACAAGTTCCTGCAAAGCGATCTGTATATGAAAATGGCGGAACTTCGCGCCAGCGCGAACGACCGCGAACAGGCCGCCCTCTACGCCGGAAAGGCCGCAGCCGCCCTGCCAAACCAGGACTGGAAACTGCAGCAGGTCGCGGAACTCTACGACCGTCTGGAAATGCCGGAGAAAGCGATCGAATATTTTCGCGAAGTCGCCCGGGTCAGCCAGTCGGCGAGAACCAGGGCCCTCGCCAGGTCGTCGCTGGCCGAAGTGTATAAAAAGATGAACGACCAGGAAAAATACCTCGCCTATGCGGCCGAGTACGTTGCTGCGGTCGTGGCCGGTGATTTTGTCCCGTCCCGTGAGGACGAGGGTTTGCGCTATCTTTATGAAGGGGATACGTACGAAGCTGCGGGTGATCCGGACTCGGCGTATCAGGCATATGAACAGGCCTCCCGGTTGGTCAGCGAAAAATACCGCCTTTCCGATCTTTTCATCCGCATGGCCCGGTACCAGGTCAAGAACGGCGACAGGGACAGGGCTATCGAATATGCCGAGCGTTCCCGCGAGCTGATCCCCGACCAGGCCTGGCGGGTTATGGAAGTGGGGGACATCTACGCCAACCTGGGCTTTACCGACAAGGCAATTGAATGCTACAAGCAGGTGGTCGAACTAACTCCCGCCGCCGGCAACCGCACCGCCATCTACGGTTCACTCGCGGAAGTATACAAGAAGCTCGGCGACCGCAAGGAGTATGTCGACTACGCCCGCCTTTACAACCAGGCCCTCGCGGCCAGGGAAGGGGAAATTTCCGACAACGAAAAAGCCCTCTCCCTCTTTTACCGGGGCGAAAGCGAGGCCTATGACGGCGAAGACGACAAAGCATACCAGTCATTCGAGGAGGCGGCCGGATTGTTCACGGATAAATTCCGCCTTTCCGACATCGCCATGAAACAGGCCGAATATCACGCCAAGCAGGACGAAATCGCGGAGGCGACGGCGTTTGCCGAAAAATCCGCCGCCATCCTTCCCGATGAGCCATGGAGACAGAAGGGGACGGGGGACTTTTTCTCCGACCTGAACCTGATGGACAAGGCGCTTTTCTATTACGAACGCAACCTGGCCTTGTCCAAGACGCCGGAAACACGTGCCGCCGCCTACTCCGCGCTTGCCGACGCCTACCGGAAAATGGACGACAAGGAAAGATACATCGCCATGGCCCGCGCCTATATCGCTGAAATCGCGCTGAAGGACGGCGAACTCAGTAATTGGGAAAAAGCGCAGCAAGGTTATCTCCTCGGCGAAATCCGTACCGCCGAAGGCGACCTGGCGGGGGCGTATGCCGCCTACGGATATGCGGCGCAGTTCATCGAAGATAAGTTCCGGCTTTCCGACGTTTACATGACCATGGCCAAATACAACCTTGAGCATGGCGACAAGGACTTGGGCGCGAGGCAGGCCCTCGAGGCGGCGGATCTTCTCCTGGACCAGGACTGGCGAGTGCAGGGTGCGATGGACCTCCTCGGCGAACACGGTCGCCTGGACGATGCGGTGGCCTTGGCCGAGAAGATGATTGCCATCAACGCGCAGGAGAACATGAGCCTGTACCGGTCGCTGGGGCAAATGTACCTTCGTGCGAAAAACCGCAAGCGAGCCCTGTATTTCAACGCCAAATACATCGACCTGCTGACAGAGAAGGTAAACGCGCTTGGCGCCGCCTCGCCGCAGGGCGAACGCGATGAATTGTGGAATGCGCGAAATTGGCAAAATGGGACGGCGCGCGTCTGGGGCCTCGACTCCTACTATTTCGGCAAGCGCTGGCCCAGCACCGGCGATTATTTCCTCGGCATGTCGCACGAACTGTTCCGCTATTATAATCTTCCTAACGGCATGCACGGCAAAATGTACGCCACCTTCGGCGGTACGCTGAAGGCTTTGTACTCCGGACATTATCTGGAAAACAGCATGCTCCATCCTTGGGAATCGCGTCCGCGACTGCCGGATACCTCTCAGGTCACAGTCGGCATCAACCTTAATCCGTTCAAAGGGCTTTTTTTCAGCAGCATCTCCTTCAGCGCCGAATACCTGTTCGGCACCGGACGCGACCAGGAGGACGATTTCAGGTTCCGCACCGGCTTCGACGTCACCTCCGGCGACAAGCCGAGGGCATCGGGGAAATACTGGAAGTATTGGAAGGCGTATTCCAACACGATTTACTCCACCCGCTACAACGACGTCACCTCTCAGGGCGATTACCGGCTTGGCGTCACCATCGCCAATGGCCCGGAAAAGGATTTCCTCATCATGCCCCATGTCTTGGCGACGCACAGCTACGGCGGCAAATCCGTCGACAAGGGCGCGCGCTGGGGCTTTGACGTCGGCGCGGGGCTGTCGATACGGAAATGGTTCCGCTGGGACAAGCACACTACGCCCCAGTCGTATGTGGATTTACAGGTATACTACCACCATTCACTTACCCACGACCGCGAGAGCGGGCCAGGCTTTACCCTGACAACCTCGTTTTAACTGCTGACGGTGGATGAGATGACGGAACTTGAAAAAAGCGCGGACAGCCGGGGCGGACGTTGGATCTATCTCGATGTTTGCCGCGTGTTCACCATTTACCTAGTGGTACTGTTGCATGTGGTGGCGACCCAGTGGCCTTTACTGTGCAAATGCTGAAGTCGGACGCGCCGGCCTCCGTGTATGCAGGCGTCTATCCCCTCACCATGCTATTACGAATCCTCACCGCGCAAATCGCCGTGATTCTGCTCCATGCCGTTCAGTAGTTGTCATTCCTGCGGCTCGGTGAAGTCCATTGTGTTACCCACTGCGAAATGCAGGTAATAATCTGGATAGCCCTCTATGGGAAGCCAGAACGTCACGGAACCGATCTTGCCTGGCTGGGTCGGCGGGGTCGCTTTCCAGGTGGCTTTCTGCTGTTGCACTGTTTGCCGGGCTTTGCAACCCTTGTGCAGTTCCGGCGGGCCGTGTTTGGCGCATATCATCCCGACCTTTCTTCCCACCCGATCGGCGGCGGGGTTGACGGCCAGCACCAGGAAGGATTTGTGGGTCAGTTGCACCACTTCCGGGAAATGATCCCACATCAGGTGAAAGCTTTTCACCAGGTCCTCATCTACCTGAACGTCTTCTTGCATTTTACTCGTCTCCTTGGACTGCGGGGCTTTTCGATTGACGAAGATACAATAATAATATCCTATTGTGTAATGTGCAGTAAGAGGAATTCTACGGCGAAACACGGGGATAATCCATGAATATACTCGTCAGTTCCTGCCTTCTGGGCATCCCCGCTCGCTACAACGGGGAAGAAATCGTCAATAACGACGCACTGGCTTTGCTGCAAAAACATACGCTTGTACCCGTATGCCCCGAACAGCTGGGCGGATTGCCCATCCCACGCGAACCGGCGGAAATCCATTCGTCCAGGGTGATGACTAGGAGCGGCAAGGACGTCACGGACGCATACCAGAAAGGAGCCGAAGCAACGTTGGCCATCGCCCGGATGTTCGGCTGCACCCACGCGATTTTCCAAAAAAGAAGCCCTTCATGCGGCTGCGGGAAAATCTATGACGGGATGTTCCATCGGAAGATGGTCGATGGCAACGGCGTTTCCGCCCAGCGGCTTATCGACGCAGGCATCATTGTCATGGACGAAAGCGAGGCAAAGGCCTTATTATAGAATTTACGGTAACTTATGCTGCAGGGATAAAGGAGAATGCATGAGCCATGAACTTGACGAAACAATCTCCGTGATGCATATGCTTTTCGCGGAACTGCTCAAGCAATGCGCCGCTGTCGAAGAGGGCAACCTCGATCCAAAGGACTTCAACGAGTCGGTCGTCGCGGCGGCCGAGTCCGTGATCGCCGTCAAAAGGGCACGTATCGCCAGGATGCGGCAGGAAATGGGCGACGAGCCTGACGAAGAGTGAGTCCCGAATTATTGATGGTAACCGCAGCTACGGCCCGGCGGCGGCGAATTCCTCCAGCATCAGGGTCAGTGACGCCTTGGCCCAATTGAGCGGGTTAATCGGGCTGGGGGCCGGGTGCATTTCCCCGTCATGCACGATGAAATTATAGCTTTCGGGAAGCGCCGGTTCCAGGGCGTATTTGCCGTCCGCACCGAGCATCGCTGTGCCGTTTCGTTTGCCGGTGATCTGCCCGAAGGCGCGATTGGCGTATTTTACGGCCCGAACCAGGTCCGCCTGGTCGCCACTTTCCTTGTATAGCATCAGCCAGGCCTTCGCATACCAGGAGTCGAAAAACCATTGCGCCTCGCTGCCGGCTATATAGTTTTTCCTGCGCTCCTCCATGCTTTTCTCGTCGGTGTCGGTTTTGATGTCGTGGAACCAGAAATTCGCGGCCTGATAGTCGTCGTTGAAATAGCGGCGGATGCCGTGGCTGCCGGCGAGTGGTGCGACCTGCTCCATGACCGTGCGCTTGTCCTTGGTGCCGAGGCGGCTTAAAACGGCGGGATAGACCAGGTTCAACAACGCCGCGTCGCTTTCGCGGTAATGCGGGTCGCCTGCCGGATAATCCGGCGATTCGCCTCCGAGGGCGAGCTGCTTGCGTATCCGCGAATAGCCCTTGTCGATAATGTCGTCAAGATACTCCTTCCCGACGATTTTGGCCAAGCCCACACTCCGTGCCTGTTCGGCAAATGCCTTGCTGAAAGGTGATTCCGTTTGCAGGCTGTTTTTGAGGTTTTCAAAACTTGACGTGACCAGTGCGACGGACGAGGTATTGAGCCGCGCCGCTTCTTCCCATGCCCCCGAATCCTCCATCTCATAGTAGCGGATCGCGTCGAGGTAGGCGTAGAGGCGAATGATCGCGTCAAGCCGGTTGTTGTTCAGCAAATCGTCGACTTTTATGAAATTCTCGCCGATACCCTTCAACGCTGCGTCGAGAAGAAGCCCCAACGCGTCGTTCTGTTTATGGGTCCATGGTTGCGGCACACCTTTTTCCTGAACATCGTCGAAGGATTCGGATTGTGAATTGAAGCGGATATGCACCGCCTGCATTTGGCCGTCGTCCGCGTCGAGAATGGCGGGATTCTTTATCGCCGCATCCATTCGAGAACGCTGGGCGGGAGTCGCCATATAGTCCAAGAGGGTCAGCAATACCTCCCTTGCCGTTGCTTCGCTCTTTACGTCGGAACGTAGAGCCAGATAGCCCCAAACGCTGTCGCGCACCCAGATGGCGTCATAGTTCGTTGCTTCGCCCATATCCTCCGTGGCGAATGCGGCGGCCTGGATAAAGGTTCCCCAGGGACGTTTGGTCACGTTGATGCGGCGGGTGGCGTCGGTGGCTGCGGTCAATGCGTCGATATCCTTTGGCGAATAGGAATTTTTCAGCAGTGGAACGATTGATTCGTTGTTGATGAAAACGGTATACGGGCTGACGCCTGATCCTCCGATGAAATATCGCACATGGGCGGGCGGTTGTTTCTGCAATTCGTCGAGAAAGCTGTCGAAGGAAAGGTTTTCGGCGGCGGGAGTATAGCCGCAGACGGAAAGAAAACCGATGCCAAGGGTGAAAAGGCCGAGCGTGTTTCGTCTGGTATTGAACATTTCGCGCTCCTTTCTTTTTAACGCTAATTGTACCCCCGATTTGATTGGGCGCAATGGATTTGTAGCCGTGTGGTTTATGTTTTGATCGGTCGTTTCGTGGCCGCCATTTGTGGCGAGGCGTCGATAAAACAACCCCTCCCTGGCCGGGAGGGGTTAGAATTGATACGCGTTTAATGCTGCGATGGCGGTTACTTTTCGCCCTGCACCTTGTTGTTTTCGACGTATCCGTCTTCAGACATCAGGTTTTTGGCCGTGGTCGACGGCGCATTGATGCCTTCGGAATTGTCTTCTATCACATCCGGTTTGCGGGGGCCGCAGCCGCAGGAGTGGTTTTTGTCGTCAGGCTTAGCCATTGTAGTCTCCTTTTTGAATTGTTGTCACCCATTACTACTGTCTGTCGGTTTCTGGCGGGAACACGCGCGTTTTTGTATGGAAACACGAAGGATAGAGCGAAAAAAATCACAAAAATAAGAGATATTCCGGGGATGGTTGGTTTTTTTTCTCAATTCATTTAAGGTATTCTTTCATGCAACCTGTATTCAGCAATAAGCGTCTTTTGGCGATTTTGTGCTTTATCCTTCTTTTGGGTCAACTTGCCGTTTCCGCCGCGTCGGCGGCGTCGTTTGTCCCCGATCGGGAGTTTGTCCAGGATCGTGCGGCGCTGGATTTGCTGCAAAAGGATGCGTTCCGCTATTTTTGGGAAGACGGTGAACCAAACTCCGGCATGGCTTACGAGGCGAATTACAATTGGGACATCCGCCCGATCGCCGTCGGGGGTACCGGTTTCGGCGTCGCCAGCCTGGTTGTGGCCACCGACCGCGAATGGGTCAGTCGCGCCGACGCGGTCACACGTTTGTTGAAAATAGCCACTTTTCTCAGGGATAAGACGCCGCGCAGCGAGATGCATGGCGCTCTGCCGCACTGGATCAACGGGGAGACGGGCGAAGCACTGCCGTTCGGAAACAAGGATGCGGGAGCGGACCTCGTCGAGACCTCGCTCCTGATGCAGGGGCTTTTGATCGCGCGAGCCTATTTCAACGGCCCCGGCGTCGAGGCGAAGTTGCGCCATGTAATCACCGAGTTGTGGGAGGATGTCGAGTGGGACTGGTTCACCAATGGCGAAGACAGCGGCCTCTACTGGCATTGGGACCCGAAAAGAGGATTTCATCACGGGCTCAAGATCCTTGGCTATAACGAATGTCTTATCACCTACGTGCTTGCCGTCTCGTCCCCGACCCATCCCATCAGCCGCAAGGCTTTTGATTATTGGACTTCCGGGGTGGAGTATCTTGCGCGAATGGTCAACGGCTACATGCTCGATGCCTCGCCGCATTGCGGAGGTCCGCTGTTTTTGGCCCACTATTCCTTCATAGGGCTTGACCCGAGAATGCTTGCCGACAAGTTCGTGACGCGCGGCTATTTTGTGCGCGGCGTCAAGCAGACCCTTGCCAATCGCGGTTACTGCCTTTACGACGCCCCGGCGGAAAACGGCTATGCGGAGAATTTCTGGGGGCTGACCGCCAGCCAGACGCCGACCGGGTACGCCGTCAGCGACCCGTGCCATGACAATGGCGCAGTCGCCCCGACCGCCGCCATTTCGTCCATGCCCTATACCCCGCATTATTCCCTGCAGGTCCTGCAAAACCTGGCCGGCAATCTGAAAAAGAAGGCCTGGGGACCGTTTGGTCCTTATGATGCGCTGAGCCTGCGCGACGACTGGGCGAGTGATAATTACCTGGCGATCGACCAGTTGCCGATGGTGTGCATGGTCGAAAACTACCGCTCCGGTCTTTTGTGGGGCCTCCTGATGTCGGACAAGGAAATCCGGGACGGCCTTTCCCGTGCGGGCTTCCATCTCCCCGATCATGAAGAAGGCTTCCCCGAGGCGACTCCCGCGCTAAGGAGGATTGACGGCAACCTCGTGCGGGACGCCTACGACATACGCCGCCACCCGGATACTGGGAGATATGAAATACCGTTTTTCAGCAAAACCGTGTCCCGCGTCCTGTTCACATTCACCGATGCCGACGGCGATGAGGAGTTTACCTGTGATGTCGACGCCCGCGCGGGGATGAATATCTTCGATTTTCCCCAGTTCATGCCGAGGGACGGCCAGGTATTAACACTGACCATGACCACTGCCGAGAATAAATATACTTTACCGGTACGGCTACACTAAATTACTCTCTCGAGTAACTGAGAATTTTCCCTACATGATTCCCCATGCCGAGGCATCGTCCAGAGACCATACCTTATAGTGCAAATCGTTCAGGTGCTCCGGATGCCTGAGGAGGAAGGTTTTTTCCTCTCTACTGAGTGCGTCGGGTCCCGAGTGCAGGGCTCTGGCGACCAGTTCGTCCAGTTCGCCGGCTTTTGCGTCGTGGGTTGGTTTTTGCGATGCCAGGGAGACATGCAGTTGCAGCACTTTTGGGGCAACAACCGCCCGTATAAAACCGAAGTCGTGTTCCATCGCGAATGCCGACGACCTTTTCCCGGCAGGGCTGTCCAGGCTGGCGTTCAGTTCGCGGATTTCTTCCGTGGGTTGGGTATCCGCCGGAGTCAGGAACAGGCGGAGCCGCATGGCGAGCCGCCCAAGCGTCGCCCTGCTTGTCCATACCGAAAGGGGTATTGAGATGGCAAGCCCCGCGATGATTGGGGACAGCCACAGGAAAAAGTGCGGATTCAAGAGCGATATGATCCCGCCCCAGACAATGCCGATAAGGACGCCCCACCAGTGGAAGCGGATCGCCTGCAGCCAGGTCGTGCCGTCGTTGTCGCGGTTTTGGGCGTTCCAGCGGACCGTCATGCCGAGAAGGGTGGTAATGACGAAAAGGCTGTGGTAGAGCATGCGAACCGGCGCGAGGAGCGCCGAAAGGATAAGCTCGAACGCAGCGCTGGCAACCAGCGCCACGCGACCGCCGAAGGCGGCTGCTCCTTTTGTGGAGCAGAGCATCATGAACAGGGTCAGCAGTTTCGGCAGGAACAGCAGGGTCGCCGTTCCGCTGAACAGGGCGAGCATCCAGCCGGAAAAATACTGCGGCCATGTCGGCAACAGCGACGGCCCTTCGGGGAAGTACACAGGAAGCCTGAACAGTACCGCCACCGCCTGCACCGAGCCGACGAGCAGGAACACGAACCACAAGAGGGCGGAGAAGTAGGACATGATGCCGTTTATGAACAGGGCCCTGTGGGTGGGGAAAAAACCCCTGGCAAGGACAAGCTTGCTGTGCTGCAGGTTTCCCTGGCACCAGCGCCTGTCGCGGACCAGTTCGTCAATAAGGGATGGCGGGTTTTCCTCGTAGGAACCGTCAAGCTCGTAGGCGAGCCACACGCTGTACCCGGCGCGCCGCATGAGCGCCGCTTCGACAAAGTCGTGGCTAAGGATCGGACCGCCCAGCGGTTTCGGGCCGGAAAGCACCGGCAGATGGCAGTTTTCCATAAACGGCGCGGTACGGATAATCGCGTTGTGCCCCCAGTATTGCGCATCGCCAAGCTGCCAGTAATGCAGGCCTGCCGCAAATACCGGGCCGTAGAGGTGGTTGGAGAATTGCTGGACGCGGGCGATGAGGGATTTGCTATTAATCGATTTTGGCGTGGTTTGCAGTATGCCGATATCCGGGCGCGCTTCCATGGCCCGGAGCATTTTTACCAATGTGGCTCCGGACATCAGGCTGTCCGCGTCAAAAACGATCATATAGGGGTAATTCGCACCCCAGCGGCGGCAGAAATCGGCGACATTGCCGCTTTTGCCCTTGCGATTGATTTTTCTGTGCCGGTAAAAAATCCTGCCATGGGCGTCTTCGTCTTCGCAAAGGGAATTCCAGGCCAGTTCCTCGTTGATCCAGGCGTCGGGTTCTGTCGAATCGCTGAGAATGAAAATGTCGAAGTTGCCGCGAAAGCCGGTGTTGCCGAGGGAATGCCAAACGGTGCGCACTCCTTCGATGACCCGGGAGGCGTCTTCATTGTAGACTGGAAACAGGATCGCCGCCCTGGCATCGGAAGAAAGGGCCGACGCTTCCGGCAGATCCGCCGTGACGACAAAGCGGTTGTACCTGAAAAGCATCACGCCAAGGCCGGCTATCGCGCTCCAGAATCCCATGGACACCCAAGTGAACAGAAGGGCGAAAAGGAGGGCGACAATAAGGTTCAGGAGCGGCATTTCGCCCGTCGGCAGCAGGCTGTACATTGTCCGTGCCGCAAATACCGAGGGCACCAGCGTAAGGGCAAGGAGAAGACAGCGCCTTCGGCTGCCTTTTTTCAGCCAATTTTCGGCCATCTTTCACGCTCCTTCTTCGCTGGGCAAATTTTCATCCAGATCGTCGAATTCGGGGGGACGGAAGAAAAATCCCTTGAGCCAGGCGAAAAAACCGAATGGCAGCAATTTTCTGGAAATCATGGTGGTGCGGTTATGTGGAGGAAAACTGGGCAGGCGGGCGATTTCCGCGGGAGAGGGGAGGCCGAGGCCCTTTTCCTGCAAGAGCGAGTGCAGGGTTTGCATGGTTTTGACGCCGTCCGGAGCGGGTCCGGTCCGGCGCAGGCATTCGGCGGCGATTTCAAGGCTGTCGACATCCGGGAGGGACAGGCCGCTCAGGTAGAGAAGAATGCGGTCGCGCGGGTAAAAGGCTGTTTGCGGGACCGGCTCGTCCGTTGACTGCTGTTGTTGTGGCGTCATGTTTGGCAATCCGTTCATACGTTATGGAATCAGATTATAGCGCCACACTTCCGTCAGCGCTTCCACCAGGTTTTCGCCTTTTTTCAGATACGCGGAAAAGGCCAGGTGCGGCGGGCCTTCGCGCGCCGCGAGCAGGCTGTCCAGGACGCCGGCCTGCGGAAGGGAAAACTTCAGGGTCAGCCTCCAGCCGTCCGTGACCTCGTTCTTCATCAGTTGTTTTTCAAGGAGCGTCGTTTCCTTGGGGAACTCGACGACACTGGTCAAGCCCGTATCCGCAGTCAGTTTGTTCAGTTCGTCCCCTTCGAAGTCGATCACGAAAGTGACGGACTTGTCCTCAACAGACCGCTGTATGCGCGTGTCGCGCGTAAATGCGAGTTCGTGTAGTTTGGTTGCGGGCGGCATCCAGTACAGCTTATAGGCGAGAGAGAGAAACGGCTTGCCGGGGTCGGTGGTTCCCTCGGTGGGGACGGGGGCGTCCGCTGCCGCCGGCTCGGGCGTCCAGTAGGCCATGATGTTTGAATGGTAGTCTTTTGCACTCGGGATTTCCATCAGCTCGAGCTTGCCCGGCCCCCATTCGCCCACCGGTTCGACCCAGAGGGAGGAGGCACGGTCGTATCGGTTCTTGAGGTCCTGGTAGTGATCGAAATTATTGTCGCGCTGGATAAGGCCGAATCCACGAGGGTTGTTGAGGCTGGCGGAACTGATGGCGAGGCGCTGCGGGTTTTTCAGTGGCGTCCACAGCCATTCGCCCTTGTCGGAGACGGCGAGGAGGCCGTCTGCATTATGGATTTCGGGGCGATAGTCCGCCCTGCCGCCGCCTTCGATTTCGGAGTAAAGGTACATGGCGCTGATTGGGGCAAGGCCGATTTTCGCAGGAGAGGCCGTACCCTGCCTGGTGTAAAAAGTGGAGCGCACGTCAACGACCTGTGCCGATCCCGTGGTGATCACCATTTCGAACGCGCCCGTGAGGGCGGGTGAGTCCATGAGGGCGTATACAGTGAATCCTTCGCTGTCGTCGCCGGGTTCGCAGAGCCAGAACTCGCGGAAGTGGCTGAACAGCTCTCCCGACGGAAGGGCGGCATTGAGTGTGACCGGCCGGGCGAACGGGCCGAAGCGGGCGTTTTTAGCGCAGAATTGAAAATGCGAGGCAGCCATTATCCCCGGCGAACTGTTGCCGGCTTTTGGCGGAACAGGGCACAGGGTGAATCCAGCGAAACCCATGTTTGGCGTGCATATCTTGCCGGCAAGATCCTTGTCGTCCGTGCTGAACAATTCTGGAGAAAACTCCAGCCCCTCCACGTCGTCCCGGGTGACGATGTTCATTTTGGCTATTTGCGAGAACACATATCCGGGCGTATGAAAGCGCGGATACAGGGAGGTTTTGGCGGTTTTCCATCTGTCGTACGGATCGAAATCGTAGCTGAAATCAAGCCATTGATCAAATGAGAGGGAGTTTAGGAGGTCGGGGGCGGCAGTCTCCGGCGGCAGGTATTTCTCAGCCGCGAGCTTTTTAGCCAGCGCATCAACATCGTCAAAGGAGAACACGAGGGGAGATTTATTCGATATGCCAGTGGCCTCGATTGTTTCCTCGCCGGCAAAAGTTTTTCCCGTTTGCGCTCCGTAAAAATAAACAAAACACAGACAGAGATAAAGAATTCCTCGCCAGGCCAATGCCTGCCCGGCGGAATACCCACCGCTCATGTATTTCATTTTTTCCTGTCCCTTGTTTGGAAGCGTTTGTCAAAATACCGAACGTACTGAAAACGCTTTCATCACCCCGTAATTTTTATTTATGTCTCACCGTCCAGGCAGGCCTTCTTGGAAAAACGGTGAAAAAATGCGGCAATTATCACGAAATTGAATGATAGTTGCCATAAGTGGCTACTGGTATAGGGAATACCATGAGGTGAGTATACGCTGAAATTTCAACTCTTGCCGAATTTTTTTGCTTGGTTTTTCCCAGAAGGAGTTTTATCGACGTTTTCGATGCGTCGATAGGTACGGAATGGCTATGTTTATTTGGTAATTTTGGCGGCGCTTTTCCGGTTCGGCTGAGGGTGATTTTCCGGAAATTGCCTCAAGCTTACGTTTTAAACATCTTCATTTATTTTTTCACTTTTCTTTTTCCTTTACGCACCGTCAACACCGATTCCATGATTTCCAGCCCGACCCGCAACTTTCCAAGGGTCGGCGTGGAGGCCAGCGCCACGCGCAGATACTTGTCCGGCATGGCTCTGCCGCAGAGGAAGCGTTCGGAATGATAGACGCCGACGCCGCGATCCTGCAATGTCTTTTCTATCTCCCTGCCGGCGGCATGTTCCGGGAGCGGCAGCCAGCGGAAAAATGCCAGTGGATGACCTGTTTTGGGAGCGTCGGGAAAATATTCGTAAAATAGCGCGTTCGCCGTTTTGGCCAGCTTTCTTTTTTCCCCAATCACCTCGTCGGCTGCGCCGGAAAGTATCATTTCCGTTATTACCTCGGCGTCGAGGGAGGATGTTTTTACATTGATGTTGAATATTGCCCTTTCGATCCGTTGCTTGTACTTTTCTGCAAATGCCAGGTAGGCGACGCGCAGGCCGGAGCAAATCGACTTCGACGTGCCGCAGAGGTAGATGGTATTTTCGGGAATGATGTTGAAAAACGCCCGTTTGTAATCCTTGACGATGCCCGCCGTCAGGAAAGCGTACAGGTCGTCCTCGATCAGCAAAAGCCCGTGCTTGGCGATCACTTCGGCGATTTCCCCTTTTCTCCTGTCCGACATCATGACTGTCGTCGGATTGCAGCAGGACGGCATGAGGAACACGCCCTTCACGTCGGCCAGGCGGCACTGGTAATCGAGTTCGTCGGCAAGCATTCCCTCGTCGTCGCTTTCGACCGGCACCAGTTGGACATTGTACAATTTCGCCAGCTCGATGAAGTTGGAAAATGTGTAATAATCCACCGCGATACGGTCCCCCGGCGAGAAAAGCCCCATGAGCGTCACTGTTATGGCGTTGAGCGTACCGGACGCAATCGCCATATTTTCCGGCGCCACCGTGACGCCGAATCGTTCCATCCAGTTGATGCCGGCCGCCTTGTGGTGGGCCATGCCGGTCGGGTCGTCATAGCTCAGCAGTTGCTCCAGGTATTTTTTCTGCATTATCTTTTTCAACGTTCTGGCGGCGACGGAATTGCACTGTTCAAACGAGGCGACGAAGGCCAGGTCGATGCGCTCGCTGGATGTCTTGGATATGGTGATGGACCGCGCGGCGTTCGGGGACACGTAGGTGCCGCTGCCGGTGACGGCATAGACCAGGCCCTTGAGTTCGCAACGCTTGTAGACGCGGGTGACAGTGGTGAAGTTGATGTCCAGAAAGTCCGCGAGTTCGCGCTGTGGCGGCAGCTTGGTGTCCGGAGCAAGAAAGCCGTTGACGATGTCCTGCTCCAGAAGGGCGGCAAGCGACAGATAGATGGGTCGCTCCAGCAGGCTGCGGTCCGGCTTCCACGACATTGGATAGTTTGCGAACGAGTTTATCGGCATAATCGCTCCTGAAATTGTAATCCATACAATTGTACTGTTTAATATCTGTGTTCGAATATAAATAATTGTAATCCATACAATATAATGATTGATAATTTGCATGGCAATGATAAACTACCGACCAATAAGACGCGCATAGCAAATGCCGTAAAGGAGCGGTTGTCATGGCCCAGGCGGGTGAAGTTAAAAAAGCGTTTATCGCGGCTTTGCCGCAGACCATGCCCATATTCGCGGGATTCACTTTTCTGGGGATCGCCTATGGGCTGTATATGCGGGCGGCGGGCTTTCCCGCGATCTATCCCGTCGTCATGAGTTTGACCATCTTTGCCGGGTCGATGGAATTTGTCGCAGCCGGGTTCCTCTGCGGTCAGTTCGAGCCGCTTCGCGCCCTGCTGGTTGCCTCCATGGCGGCGTGTACGCGTCCATCATCGACACCGCCGCCTATTACGCCGCCTACTGCAGTGTGCCGGAGGACTCCGGCCTCATCTCGATCGACCTGAAGGTGGACAACCTGGCTGCGGTGAAGGAAGGGCGGATAATTGCCGAAGGCAAGCTGGTCAAGGCCGGGCGCACGATTTGCCTCAGCGAGGTGGTTGTCAAAAGCCCCGTAGGTAAGCTCCTCGCCCACGGTACGTCCAAGCTGTTGGTCACCCGCGACCTGCAAACGCTGGAACAGACCGTTGCGGCGCGCGGCCATGAGCCCTTGCCGCCGAAATTCGCCTAGCGTCGCCAGCCGCTCATTTTTCCACGCTTTCGATTTTCTTAGCCCCGGCCTCGTGCATGCGCTCCTCAGGCGTAGGCATGTAAGGAGACAACACCGCCAAGCCGCCCCACGCCACAAGGAAGGACAAGATCCCGACCATCAGCCCGGTCTTGAGCCAGACTATAAAATTCACCGAGGTCCAATCGCGCTTTTCCAGCATGCCAAGGGCCGCTATATTGGCGGTGGAGCCGATCATGGTGATGTTTCCACCGAGGCATGCGCCGTGCAGGAGCGCCCACAACAGCGGAGTATCCTCGAGCTGGCTCACCACCGGCATGAACGCGGCGACAAAAACAGGGCGAGATGGAGCAGGAGTGAGTGGACCACCTGGTCGTCGCCGTCCGCCTGGCACTCGTGAAGAATGTCCTCGGGACGAAAAAGCGAGGCCAGGCTGATGCCGCGAATGACAGTAGTCATTCGCGTGATGTTGGTACGGGTGTGCAGTCGGGTCGACATAGATTATATCCCGGGAAAGTTGCCGCAGCGCATCCCGTCGTCAATCGACAAAGTGAAGTTTTGTAATCCACATATTTGACAGTACCGAATGAACTTTGAATCGTGGTTATTGATACAATCATATGCGAAACCGTAATTGCTGTCAATGCTTGCAGAAATTCGACGTTGAACGGGCGTCCCGATATTTTGCTGCTGCGGAATTTTTCTTGACGCCTCGGGTCCCCTGATGGATTGTATAATACCATTGGAGTGGCTGGCGCTCCAAAGAAAGCGGTTTTGTTGAAAACAGGTTTGATATGAAGGGAGAACGGGGATGTTCGAAAGAATGTTCAAACTAAAAGAGCACAACACAACCGTCTACATTGAAATGACCGCAGGGCTTACCACCTTTATGACCATGGCGTACATCCTGGCGGTAAACCCGGGAATCCTTGGCGATGCGGGAATGGACAGGGGGGCCGTTTTCACCGCAACGGCGCTTTCAGCTTTTGTTGCGACATGGTGCATGGCGTTTTTCGCCAATCTGCCGTTCGCCCTGGCCGCCGGCATGGGCCTGAACGCCTACTTCGCGTATGTCGTCGCTCCCAAGTGGGGGTGGCAGGTCGCGCTTCTGGCAGTGTTTATCGAAGGTATCATCTTTATCCTGCTGTCCTTCATCAACGCGCGCGAGGCGATTTTCAATGGAATCCCTAGATCGCTGAAAAATGCCGTCGGCGTCGGTATCGGCCTTTTCATCTGTTTCATCGGCCTGCTCAATAGCGGCATCATCGTCGGCAGCCCGGCCACCAAGGTTACCCTGGGCGACCTGAAGGGGCTGACGGTGATCCTGACCCTGATCGGCCTGGTCATCACCGCCGTCCTGTCGGTCAAAAAGGTCCGTGGCGCGCTGTTATGGGGCATTCTCATCACCTACGGCCTCGGCATCCTCTGCCAGATGGCCGGTCTGTATGTTCCCGACCCGGCCGCCGGCATGTACAGCCTGTATCCCACCAACAGCGCGGGCGAGTTCGCCATCATATCGCTCCCGCCGATAAACGGCGAATATACCCTGTTTGGCGCTCTCAGCTCCGGCTCATTCAGCAATATCGGCATCCTCGATATGGCGATGGTTGTCTTCGCCTTCCTTTTTGTTGATATTTTCGACACCATCGGCACCCTGATCGGCGTGTCCACCAAGGCGAACATGCTGGACAAGGACGGCAAGCTGCCCGCGTTGAAGCCGGCGCTTCTCTCCGACGCTGTCGGTACGGTGTTTGGCGCGGCTGTCGGCACCTCCACCGTCACCACCTATGTGGAAAGCGCGGCAGGCGTCGCCGAAGGCGGCAAAACCGGTCTTACCGCACTGACTACCGGGTTCCTTTTCCTGCTTGCCCTTATTTTCTCGCCGGTCTTTGGCGCTATCCCCGCTTTTGCCACTGCTCCCGCTCTGATCATGGTTGGCCTGTTCATGACCGAGTCCATTCTCAAGATCGACTTCAGCGATTACTCGGAAGCGTTCCCCGCGTTCCTCTGCATCGTCATGATGCCGTTTGCCTACAGCATTTCAGAAGGCTTGATCTTCGGCGTGCTCAGCTACGTCATCATCAAGCTCCTGACTGGCAAGGCCAGGGATATCAGCGCGATGATGTATGTCATCGCCATCCTCTTCCTCGCCAAGATACTGCTGGGATGATCCGGCTGGGCTGTATCAGTTGATGTGTTTTGTTTATTTTCGCCCATTCCGCAACGCGGAATGGGCGGATTTTTTAACAATTCTCCCCCTTTCCGGGACGGGAAGGGGGAGAATAACCTCACCGCTGGAGAGAGGGCGGTTATGGCGTATGTGAAAGAGGGTCACGGCAAAATTGCACCTGCGGGCCGTGGGCTGTCGGCCCGCAGGTACGTTACCGCAGGTTCGGAGGAACCTACCTCTATGGGGTATCGATGAATAAAGCCGGGTGTCGAAGAAATCGGAGCCGTCTTCGCACAGTCGAAAACGGCTCCCGACCCGGCAAGGATGCATGCTGGCTAAGGCATGCAAAAAAGCATATGCATTACTCGAAAGATATCTGGACCTTGACTTCGTTCACGTATCACTGTTTGGCATACCGACTGCTTCCAGCCGAAAGTCTCTTCTTCCGCACCGTCGCGCTGCTTTCATTTCCGGCTTGCTATTCGCTATAAAGTGATGTCTGCAATTTGAACCCGCAATAACCCAAATCCACC
>DAIOFH010000010.1:0-47594 GCA_036745875.1 Planctomycetota bacterium
CGGCCAACCCGGACACGGGTATTATCCCCAGCCCGGCAGGCCGAACCACCCAGCGCCGAACCGTCCGCCCGCGCCGCCCGCCCACCGGCCGAACCCTGGCCGCCCGGGCCCGAACCACCGCCCGGACCGCCATGATTCAAGCGCCAAATGGGTTGGCCTCGGCATTGGCGCACTGGCTGTCATTGGCGCGGCGATAGCCCACTCGAACCGGTAAACGTAGATTCTGGTTTTATTCCTCCACTCGAAGTAAAAACCCTCTCCCGTCAAGGGAGAGGGTTTTCTTATGCGCAGTTTGGCACCGCAGCGTTTTCGTGTTCAATTTTCATAAAAAACGCCGCTTGCCGCATCACCTCGGGGGGGACAGTCCCGATGGCGAATTGGCAAGCGGCAGACTGGCATTTATTTGATCAGTGCTGCGGAATTCCTACTTCTTTGGCACTATGCGCCTGCTGAAGTTGCCCTTCCTGACGCCGAAGGCAATCCTGACCCTGCGCATGACGCGTTCCGCAGCGCCCTGGAAGATGACGTACAGACCCGGTATAAACACCATGCCGAGAACCATTGCGACCAGCATGCCCCAGAACGTGGTGATGCCGATGGACTGGCGGCTGCCCGACCCCGCGCCCGTCGCCGCCACCATCGGCAATACCCCGATGACGAAGGAGAGGCCGGTCATGACGACGGAACGGAAACGCATGCGCATGCCGGAGATGGCCGCTTCGAAAATGCCCGCCCCTTCGTCGCGTTCCTGTTTGGAATATTCCACCATCAGGATGGCGGTTTTTGCGGTCAGGCCGACCAACATGAGGAGGCCGAGCTGGCAATAGATGTCCAGGGACCGGCCGTATGCCTTCAGCGCTATCATGCCGCCCAAAGTCGCCGTCGCCACGGAAAGGATGACGGAGATGGGCATGGTCCAGCTTTCGTACTGCGCCACGAGGAAAAGATAGGCCATGATCAGGGACAGGGCGAGAATCCCCACGATCTGCCCCTCGTTCTGCTGCTCCTGGTAACTCATGTCCGTCCACCCGATCCGGTAGTCGCTGGAAAGTTCGGACCCGACAAGATTCTGCACGACGGCCATCATCTCGCCGGAACTCACATTCGGCAGGCTCTGGACATTGACCCAGGCGGACTGGAACATGTTGAAGCGTTCCGCCTGGCGCGGGCCGAGGGTCCATTCGACGGTGGATATCGCGCTCAGCGGCACGGACGCGCCGGAGTTGGAGGTCGCATGCAGCATGCCGATGGCGTTGATGTTCTCCCTGAAGTGCGAATCGGACTGGATCTTGACCTTGTAGGTCTTGCTGAACAGGTTGAAGTCGTTGATGTAGATGGAGCCGAGCTGGCTCTGCAACGTACTGAACACGGCGCTGACCGGCACGTCCAACGCCTCGGCCTTCGCCCTGTCGAGCTTCAGGTTCAACATCGGCGTATCGGCGTCATAGGAGGTGAAGCAGTACATCGCCTTCCCCGACTCCATGACCTTGGACAGAAGGTGGTTCGTCGCCTGCGACAGTTCGGTCGATGTCTGTTCGCCCGTCGCCATGAGGGAGAAGGTCACGCCGCCGGTGGAACCGAGGCCCATGATGGGGGGCGGTGCGAACACGGTCACCGACGCTTCGGAGATGGAGGCGCAGCGCTTGTTGACTTCCGCCTGGATCGCGCTGATATGCGTCCCGGGAGTGGAGCGTTTCGACCAGTCTTCGAGGTCGAGGATAAGCATGCCCATATTTTCGCCGCTTCCGGCCGTGAGTGTTTGGCCCGGCACATACACGACCTTGTCCACACCGGGGATTTCCCTGATGATAAGGTACATATCGTTAAGAACCGCTTCCGTCCTCTGCAGAGAAGCGCCGGAAGGCAGCTTGACCTCGCAGAACACGCCGCCCTTGTCCTCGGACGGGACAAACGCGGAAGGAATGCTCTGGAAGACAAAATAGTTCGCAGCGCAGATGGCGCCAAACAGGACGGCGGTAAGGACCAGTCGGCGCGCGAGGAAACCGCCGACCCTGATGTAGCTGTTTCTGGTGAGATCAACCAGCTTGTTGAAATAGCGGAACAATCCCCTGGGTTCGCTGTTCGGCTTGAGGACCATGGCGCACAACGCGGGGCTGAGGGTGAGGGCGTTCACAGTCGACAGGATAAGCGCAATGCACATGGTGATGGCGAATTCCTTGTAAATCGCGCCGACCATGCCGCCGTAGAAGCCGATGGGAAGGTACACGGCGACGACGACCAGCGTTGTCGCGATCAGCGCGCCGGAAAGCTGTTCCATCGTCTTTGTCGCCGCGTCGTAAGGAGTAAGCTTCTCTTCCTGGATCAGGCGGACGCAGCTCTCGACAACGCAGATCGCGTCGTCGACGACGGAACCGATGACCGGGATCAGGGCGAACATGGACAGCGTGTTGATGCTCATGCCGAAGAGGTAGAGGAAAGTGAACGTGCCGATGAGGGAGACGGGGGTCGTCACCATGGGGACAAGGGTTGCCCGCCAATCCTGCAGGAACACGTAGGTGATCAGCACCACGAGAATGAAGGTTATGATCAGCGTCTCGACGATTTCGGCCATGGTCATGCGGACGAATTCCGTCGAGTCGTAGCCGACGTCCCACTTCATGCCTTCGGGGGAAATTGGCTTCCAGCGCGGTGATTTCGCCAACCACGTTGTTGTAGAGTTGCAGCGCATTGGCGTCATTGAGCTTGAAAATGGCGAGAAGCACGGAGTTTTCGCCATCCTGCGAACCGAATCCGGTATATTCCTCGGCTCCCAGTTCAATGCGGGCGATTTCGCCGAGGCGGACCTGGCGTCCGTTCTGGCCCGAACGGACGATGATGTTCTCAAATTCCTGGATGGTGGTCAGGCGGCCCTTGGTGTCGACCTTGAACTGCATTATGGCGCTGGAGAATTCGGTGCCGACGGAACCTGTGGCCGCCTGGACGTTCTGGTTGGCGATGGCGGAGGAAACTTCGGCATAGCCGATATCCATGGCCCGCATGCGATGCGGGTCGAGCCAGATGCGCATGCTGTACTTCATTTCGCCGAAAATCACCGCCTGGCCGACGCCGTCGATGCGGGTTACGGCGTCCTTGATGTTGATGTCGACGTAGTTGCTGAGGAAAACAGGGGTATGCTCCGGATTGCTGCTGGTGAAGGTTATCATGGCGATGATGTCGGGGGAGCGTTTCACCACCGTGAGGCCATTGTTGACCACTTCCGTCGGCAGGAGGCGTTCGGCGCGCTTGACCGCGTTGTTGACGTTGACGAGCGCCATGTCGGCGTCGGCGTCGGACTTGAAGGTCAGGACAAGGGAATAGCCGCCGCTGTTGTCGGAGGTGGACGAATAATAGACCATGTCCTCGACGCCGTTGATTTCGCTTTCCAGCGGCGCGGCGACCGTTTCCGCGATGACCTGGGCGCTCGCGCCGGGATACGCCCCCATGACCATGATGGTGGGAGGCGAAATGTCCGGGTACTCGGCGATGGGCAGCTTGAACGCGCACAGCCCGCCGGCAAGCAGAAGGAACAGGGAAATGACGATAGCGAAACGCGGACGGGGGATAAAGAATAGTGAAAACATGTTTTTCTCCAAAAGCCCGGAGCAAAGCCGCTCGATACAGGCATAAATCACGCGCTGGCGTCTTGGTTTGCGGGACGCTGGCGGGCGCATGTGGAATTATTGCATTTAGGAAAGATCGCTAGATCTTGGGCTCGATCAGAATCGGGTTGACCTTCACGCCGGGCATGACTTTGTTGAGTCCGCCTATGAGGACGCGTTCACCGGGTTTGAGGCCGCTCTGGATGGCCTGGTAGCGGTTCACGACGTCGCCGATGACGACGGCGCGGCGTTCGGCGGTATTGTCTTCCGTAAGGACGTAGACATAGTGGTTTTTGCCGTCGGTCATGATTGCCGAGAGGGAAATGGCGGAGACCGGTTCGGGGTATTTTTCCGACAGGAGGACCTGCACAAAGCCGCCGGGCAGAAGCTGGTCCCGTTGATTTTCGCACTCGAGGGTGATCGTTATGGTATCTGTGCGCTGGTCGACTAGGTTGTCGACAAAGGACATGGCGATGCCGCCTTCATATGTCTTGCCGTTCGCTCGCAGGATGGAGAGTTCGACAGAACCGAGTTCCTCATGGCTGTTGAAATAGCGGAAGAAATCGCTTTCGCTGATGGAGAATTGCACCTTGCACGGCTGGTACATGACGACCGTCGCCATCACACCGGTGGAAGGGGTGATATAATTGCCTTCGCTGTATATGTTTTCGCCGATCCTGCCGTTTATCGGGGATTCGATCCGGCAATAGTCAAGGTCGTGCCGGGCAAGGATGAGGTTGGCCTTGGCTTCCTCCAGCTTCGCTTCCTTCAGCAGCTGGGTGGCATAGGTCTGGTCGAAGGACTGGGTGAGGACCCGCACCTCTTCCGCGCTGACGGCGGGCAGCATGTCTGCGCCGTGGGGCGCGTCCGCCGCCATTACGGGCAAACCGACCGCCATGGCGGCGGCAAGGCAGGCCCCAAGGCAGATCCGGGCGATTGGGCGGATAACCGCGAAAGGATGTTCACTTTTCGGCGCGAGCCGATGACGATGGTTGTGATGCTGTTCATTTTTTGTCCCCTGCTTGTGTGTGCTGCGAGAAATATAGATAGCTGGCTAACAATACCGCAAAACAAAATGCTGCACCTATCGATGGCTAGCTATCGATAGGTTAAAAAAAACCGCTTATTCGATGTTGTGACGGATTTTCCCTATGATGTGCAGGAAAAGGTCAATTTCCTTCTGCGACAGGCCTTTCGTGGCTTGTTTCTCGGCATTCAGGAATTCCGCCTTCACGATGGGGTGAAGTTTCTTGGATTTTTCCGTAAGGTGGATAGCCTTCATGCGGGCATCCGTGTCGCTCGTGACCCTGGTTATGAATCCGGCCTTTTCCATGCGCTTGAGAATGATCGCGGCGGTGGAGCGGCGGATATTGAAGTCCTCCTCGATGTCCTTCTGGTATACCGTTTCCTTGCCGTAGTGTTCAAAAAGGTAACCCATGATATGGCCCTGCTGCTCGGTGACATCCTCGATATCGGGGATGCGCGTAGCCATATTGGCCTTCATTCTCGCCACATACCGGTTGAACTGGTTGGCAAGCTTTTTAACCGCTATGGCGACGCTTTGGTCAGGTTCCATTCGCATTCCCTTTGAAAGATAGCTTGCTAACAGTTTAGCGATATGAAGTAATTTGTCAAGCCAGGAAATCGATCATTCGAAAAAAAATTCCGGCAGCCGCCAAAAGCTGCCGGAAAATCGTTAAAAAGCATTGTAGGATGGAACAGGGTTCCGTTCCGTGTGAGTCTATCCCGCATCCTTAAAAATCGTCGTCAATGTCCAGGGGGATAACCTCGGACGGGTTAACGGTCTGCACCTTGGTTTTGTTCTCCAGGGCCTTTGGGGCGGTGCGTGCGGCGGAAAGGGGCGCGGTGCCGCCAATGAGGCGCTTGCCGTCAGCCGACATATTCCTGGACGGCTTGCTCTTCTCGGCTTTCTCCCTTGCGGCCTGGACCATGGCGCCGCCTTCGCCTTCGATGATGTCCATCAACGATTCCACCATTTCGTTCAGGTGGGAGGCCTGGGCCTCCAGCTGTTCAGCCGCCGCCGCCGATTCCTCCGCCGATGCGGCGTTCGACTGGGTGACCTTGTCCATCATGCCGATGGCGTTACTGACCTGCTCGACGCCGTTGGCCTGTTCGTTGGTGGCGGTGGTGATCTGGCCGATAAGGCCGGTGACGGCACGGGAGCCCGTTTCTATTTCCGTGAAACTTTCGTTCAGTTCGGAGGCGAACCCTGCGCCGCGACGGACGCGTTCTATGGTGCCTTCGATCAATTCCGTCGTATCCCGCGCAGCCTGGGCGGAACGGCCGGCAAGGTTCCTGACCTCGTCCGCTACGACGGCGAATCCTTTGCCCGCTTCACCGGCACGGGCGGCTTCGACCGCCGCGTTCAGGGCCAGGAGGTTGGTCTGGAAGGCGATATCCTCGATAGTCTTGATGATGCGGCTGATCTTGTCGGCCGAATCGTTGATTTCGGCCATGGCCTCGCTCATGTTGGACACGGACGTCGAACCAGCGGTGATTAGCTTGTCGTTGTTGGTCGTGGTGCTGTGGGTCTTGTTCGCGTTGTCAGCGTTCTGCCGGGTCATCGTGGCCATTTGGGAAAGCGCGGTGGACGTTTCCTCCAGGCTGGACGCCTGGGCGGTCGCGCCGTTGGCGAGGACCTGCGCTGAATTGGACACCTGCTGCGATACGGAGTTCACATGGTGCGCGCTTTCGGCGAGGACCTCGACAATGCTGATAAGCTTGTGGGTTATGGAGGAAATGATCCGCCAGGCAAGGATCAGGGCGATGATGATGCCGATGGCACTGCAAATGATGAGGGCTTTTTCCACGCGGCTTTCCAGGGTCCGCACGTTTTCAGTGGCGCCTTGCACCGACTTGTTCGTTTCCTCGATAAGGTAGTTGCAGAGCTTGTCGATGTCGTCCTGGGCTTTTACGCCGCTGGTGGCGTATAGGTTGCGTGCGCGGTTGTTCGAGTCCTGGTTGACGAGGGTGACGATCTGGTTGACCAGCGGTTCCACGGAGGCGGCAAGCTTGTTCAGGATGGACGTCGCGAATTCGCCGCCCTCTTTCGCCGGCACGGACTGGGCGATAGCCTGGAGCGACTGGACGACATCCGCCCTAATCCCCAGGACTTCCGCCTCGAGTTCCTTGATTTTGCTGCTGTCGGTGTTGTTGTTGAATTTGATGCTGGAAAGGCGGAAAGCGCCCACCTTCCCGGTAAGACCGGCGGCCGTGACCGCCTGCGTCCAGACCGGGCGGTCGTCGCTTTCGACCAATATTTCCGCCAG
This sequence comes from Planctomycetota bacterium, assembly GCA_036745875.1. Taxonomy (GTDB): domain Bacteria; phylum Planctomycetota; class SZUA-567; order SZUA-567; family SZUA-567; genus DAIOFH01. The sequence continues at coordinate 6,890 of DAIOFH010000010.1, forward strand.
GGTCAGGAGGTCCTTGTTGATGTCCGCCCAAAAGGGACCGAGCGCCGCGGAGGCGCGGTCCGCCTTGGCGTTGGAGTTTTCCTGGGAGATGGTGCAGATCTCGGTGGTCACCCTGACATAGGTGTTCCACATATCCTTGAACTGTTGGTTGTAGGTTTGCAGGCCTGAGGCCGCGTTCGGCGGGAAGGCGGCGAAATAAGCCTGCATGTCCTTTTCCATGTCCTCGGCGGTTTGCCTCAGGTGGCCGTTGATGATATTCTGCTTCTTTTCGTCGTTGGTGGTGTTGATGATGTTATCGACCGCCGACTGCCGCATCATGATTATCTTGTCCATGTTGTTCAGAAGGTCGGCGCGGCGGGACAGGCGGGCCATCCTTCCTGACGCCGTCGACATCGACGAAAGGCTGTACACCCCCAGGCATGTAATGAAAACTGCGAGGAGGATCAGCAAAATTACCACGGAAAAGATTTTGGCGGACATGGATAGTTTCATTTTTACAGCCCCTATAAGAAAAGTGGACATGAATCCCCGTACTGTATACTAAGATATAGTGTGGAACAATAGCTGTCAAGAATAATATTGTCATATTCAGTTATAGTTGTGAAAACACCCGGTTTATCTAAAACCTACACGATAACCAAGGATAAGAGATTATTTAATCGACATTTGAATAATTAGTATCATTTTATCGGTATATAGCGTAATCTCAATTATGCTTCCTCCTTCTTCTCGCAGGATTTCGCGAAAATTACTGGCCGCCTGAGCAAATCGTACAAACACTCGTTCATATAGTATGATTAGCGCCTGGTGTGTAATATACGTATCACTAAAGATTGGGGTCTGGATCCCGCTTCAAAGAACACCCGTACTTCTGAATTGCGGCGACAAAATTGCGAGTTCATAGTGAATCGTGTGGCATGATAGTATCGATGAACAGCCTCTGGTTTGCAAAAATTGCATCGCGGTCCAGGAATGGGGAATGATTCCGCACCATTATCTTAAAGGCGTCCCGGATTACCGGGGCGCCTTTTTTAGTGGGCGAATAAAGGGTTTGGTTCGGTGGAAATTCAGACCATGGCCGGACGATTGGCAAAGGGATTGCCGCGCCCGTTTTCGGAAAGCCATATCCCCAATACCGGCCAGATGCGGCAATGCTCGCGCCAGGCGCTGAAGGGCGGAGTCGCCGAATCGATGGAGGTGAAATAATAGAACCCGTCTCCGGCAAAGCAGCGTTTGACAAAGGTGCCGGGCATTTTTTCCCGTCGTTCCCAGTCGGGATCGAGTATGGTCGCGACAACCACGCCGCCGTTCTTTTCAAATCCCTCGCGGTTCCGGTCGATGATGACGTACTGCCCCGAGAGGACCATGGGTGCCATGGAGGTGCCCTGGACCGGCACCAGCACCATGCCTGGAGGGCTTTGGACCGACTCGCCGGGAATGTCGGTATCGGGAACGCGGGAGTCGGACGAATTGTCGGCCGCGGCAAGCCCCCGGACCGGCCAGTCTACCGGGCCGTTGAAGCGCTGCTTGGTCATGGGGTCTTTGAGCGCGTCGGGGTCGATCATTCCGAGAGCCTTGTAGCCGAGATAGAGCGTTTCCGCGTTAGGCAGGCGCACAATGCCGTCGTTGCGGCCCCAATTGGCAAACGCCTGGGGCGAGACGCCAAGCATGGCGGCGATTTCAAAGTCTTTTTTATACGGGTATTTCAATTTCATGGCGTTGCGCAACCAGCTTCCGGTAAATGGATTGGATGACATTGTTAAGTTCCTAGCGTTTTATAAGTTAATAATTAATTTTAAATGGATAACCCAAGACAAAATAATACACTTATTAATACTATAGCATAAAAAACTCGTTTCAATAATACAAAATTCGACCTACAGTGTGATCATCACGTTTATAAAACGTTCAGGATTTTCACAAAGAAAACTAATTATACTATCGTATAGGTATTTACAAGTCGTACTTAAAGAACATTGTCGGTAAAAAATTTCATTTTTTTCAGAAAAATTAACGACCAATACATCATATATGTAAATATAAACTACATCAATGGTTTATTTATAAATTTACATGAAAGGAGTTACCTGTGCCGAAAAGGTCATTGGCAAGCGGTTGCGGGAGATACGGCATGGTTGTATCTTTGTAATCTGCGTCGCGGAATACACGGGGATGAAATCGCTTTAATTCTCCGTATTTGCATGGCAATAACATAATATGGGTAAGTACGTAACGAACGCCGATCCCGCTGGATAAACCAGATTCATTAGTGGGTAGGTACCGGCATTTCCCCAAAAAGAATCAAAAAAGACTTGCAATGCGCGCCGCAATTGTTAAGATATTCCGAAATATTGGTACTACTACCTGAAACGGGACAGACATGAACGCATGCGCTCAAAGCACAAGCATCTCACACGGCAATCCGCTCAACAGCGGCGCTGCCCGCTTTGACGTCACAGTCTCTCCCAAGTTCGCGACTCTGTGGTGGCGCGGCTCCTGGTGGCGGAACAATCCGCCGGCTGCGCCTTTTGCTGATGTCGTTGACTCGGGATTATGATTCCCCGTTTTTAGACGAATCGAAAGCTCAAAGGACAGCCGGAAGGCTGTCCTTTTTTCGTTTCTCCCGGCTTTTTTAAACCCACAACCCAAGGAACCGACGATGCGCTTCACAGACATGGATACCCGATGGCGGAGATTTCAGCTTTGTCGTTTTTGAGAACAATCTATTCCCCTGTCAGGAAAAACTACCATGAAAGCTGAAAAAAATATCCGCACCGACGGCGTCATCCGCATGCTCCCCGGCGAACGCTTTACCCCTTTCGCCCTGGCGCAGAAGCTGAAAGCGAAAATCCTTTTTGAATCGTCGACGTTCGAACGCGGCAAATCCCGCTACTCCCTGCTGGTCCTGGACGAGGCGTTCAGGCTGATCCAGCGCGGCGAGACGGTCTATTTCAAGGTCAATGGCGACCCGGAGCGTAAATTCGACTCCGTACCGGTCCGGGACATACTCGAGGCGGCAACCTATTTTGCCGACCAGCATCCGCCCCTGCACCAGGACTTCCCCTACCCCTGCGGCGGCTTCGGCTATGTCGGCTACGAGTTCGCGGCGCGTTGCGACAAGATCCGCATGACCCCCAAAACCGACACGATCGGCATCGACGACGCGGTCTTCCTCTACGGCCACATCTACCTTATCTATGACCACCACGCCGACGTCATCTATCTCCACGGCGTCAACTACCATGAGCACCAGATCGACCTGGCGAAAGCCCTTGACGATGTGGAATGCCGCATCCGCGACCTCGACTTCAACTACCTGATGAATTCGAACGACGCCCATATGGTTGAGATCATCGAGGAAAAGGGCGCGGACGAGCGTTTCCTCGCCGGAGTCCGTTCGCTCAAGCGCGATATCGAAAACGGCAGCATGATCCAGGCCGTCCTTTCCCGCCGCCTCGAAATACAGACAAACCGCCCTTCCTTCGAAAGCTACCGCCGCCTCCGTTCCCTCAATCCCTCCCCCTATATGTTCCATATCGATTTCGGCGACTTCCAGATCTTCGGAACGTCCCCGGAGGTGCATATCAAGGCGAAGGAAGGCATGCTGACGATCCGTCCCCTGGCGGGAACCCGTCCGCGCTCGGACGATCCCGAGTTGAACACCCTACGTGTGAAGGAACTTCTGGAGGACGAAAAGGAGCGGGCCGAGCACATGATGCTCGTAGACCTCGCCCGGAACGACCTCGGCCGGGTCGCCAAAACCGGCACGGTCAAAGTGACGCGGACAATGACCATCGAGCAATACTCCCATGTCATGCATATCGCGTCGCAGGTCGAGGCTGAACTGGGCCCGGAGCACACCGTGCTTGACGCGCTCCGCGCCAGTTTTCCGGCAGGCACCGTCTCCGGTGCGCCGAAGATTCGCGCCATGGAAACGCTGGACAAACTGGAAATCCATCCCCGGCGTTTCTATTCCGGAATTGTCGGCTATTTCGAACCGGGCGGGGACTTCGACACCTGCATCGCCATCCGTTGCGCATTGCAAAAAGGCGACCGCCTTTTCCTCCAGGCCGGCGCGGGCATTGTCTATGATTCCGACCCGGATACGGAGCTTGCGGAAACGAACCACAAGCTTGCCGCGCTCCTGAAGGCGCTCGGCCTGCCGACGCCATCCGCTGAACCGGCCGAATCGGCCGAACCGGTGGCGGCGACGGCGTAGTCCTCTTTCTCACCCGATAAAAAAGAATGGATAATACCATGTATTTGATAATAGACCATTTTGATTCATTTACGTACAACCTGGTGCAATTGCTTGCCGAAAAGGTGAATGGCGAAATCCGGGTAGTGCGTTCGGACGACTTTTCCGTGGAAGAAATCGAAAAACTGCCGCTCAGCGGCCTGATCATTTCCCCCGGCCCCGGCAACCCGGACGAATACCCGGAAAGCGTCGAACTGATCCGGCGGATGGCGGGCAAAACCCCCATTCTCGGCGTCTGCCTCGGCCATGAACTGATAGTCAAGGCTTTCGGCGGCAAAATCATCAAGGCCAAACGCATGATGCACGGCAAGCAGGACGACCTTCTCATCGACGGCAAGGGATGCTTCCGCAATATATCCGGCCCCTCCGCGTTCATGCGCTACCATTCGCTTGTCGCAGACCCCGAACTCCCCGAGTGCCTCGAAGCCACCGCCTACAGCCGCGACGGCGACATCATGGCGGTCCGCCACAAGGAATATGTCATCGAGGGTGTGCAGTTCCACCCCGAATCCATCGGCTCCGAGATGGGTTCGAAAGTTATGGACAACTTCATCACCTACCGCCGCGAGCCGTTCCCCCTGAAAGCCACCCTCGGCCGCCTGATCGCCCGCGAAGACCTCGAACAGGAAACCGCCAGGAATTTCATGCTGGAAATGGCCGAAGGCAATCTGACCGATCCGCAACTCGCCGGATTCCTCTGCGCCCTCGAGGCCAAGGGCGTCACCGCCAGGGAAATCGCCGGTTGCGTCTCGGTCCTCAAGGAAAAGCAGGTCTCCATCGACCCCGGCGTCGAAGTGTTGGATATTGTCGGCGTCGGCGGCGACAACTCCGGATCGTTCAACCTGTCGTCCATGTCGTCCTTGGTCGCCGCGGCGTGCGGGGAGACTGTCGCCAAACACGGCGGCAAGGCGGTCAGTTCCTTTTCGGGGGCGGCGGATTTCTTCGCCGAACTCGGCTATCCCCTGGAAACGTCTCCCCGCGCGGCTGAACAGCTCCTTGCCGAAACGGGATTCGCGTTCCTCTTCGCGCCCGTGTATCATAGCGCCATGCGCTTCGCCGCCCGCGCCCGCCGGGACCTCGCCGTAAAGACGGTCATGAACCTGATGGGACCGCTGGCTAATCCGGCAAACGCCGCCTACCAGGTCATGGGTGTCCCGAGAAAGCAGCTTCTGGAGCCGATGGCCGAGGCGGCCATGCTTCTCGGGGGCAAACGCATCCTCGTGATCAGCAGCGACGACGGCATGGACGAGTTCTCCTGCGCCGCACCGACCCACTGCGTGCTGGCTGAGCAGAACGGCGCGACGAGGCATTTTACCTTCGACCCGGCCCAGGCGGGCATCACGCCAAGCGACGCATCCGTGCTCAAGGGCGGTACAGCCGAGGTCAACGTCAGGATGGCCGAACGCCTGATGTCCGGAAAAGACACAGGTGGCCTCCTGGACGCCACCTGCCTGAACGCCGCAGCCGGGCTCTTTGTCACCGGCAGGGCGGAATCGATAGAAGACGGTTACCATATGGCGAAAAACGCCTTCGCCAGCGGCATGGTGCGAAAGAAAGTGAAAGAGATCATTGCGGCGGCGAGGGCGCTCGCGCCGGTGAAAAAGGCATCGTGAAATGACCCATAGAACAAATATCCGCGACAGGATCGTGGAAAAACGCCGTGGACGCATCATGCAGCTAGGCCATACCGAAGGCGCGGCGGTGCCGAAGGAAAGGGAAGCGCCGCTTGTCGACTTCCTCCCCGAAGTCGGCATGATCTGCGAGATCAAGCGGAGTTCGCCGTCCAAAGGCAATATCGCGGCCGGGCTCGACGCCGCCCAGCAGGCAAGCGCCTATATCGAGGCGGGCGTGCGGAACCTGTCGATCCTTACGGAACCCACCGGTTTTTCCGGCAGCCTCGACGACCTCATGGCGGTGAAGAGGACATACCCCGATGTCGCGGTATTGCGCAAGGACTTTCTCTTCGACCCCGAGGACATCGACGTCGCCTGGCGGGCTGGAGCCGACGCCGTCCTTCTCATCGCCGGCATGCTCACGGCGGACCGCCTCGCCACCCTGTACCGGCGGGCAAAAGAATACGGCATGCAGGCGCTGGTCGAACTTCACGACGCAGAGGATGTCGAAAAAGCCAGGCTGTTCAGGCCCGGCCTTGTCGGCGTCAACAGCAGGGACCTCGTGACCTTCGACATAGACCCCCTGCTGCCGCTCAGGATAAAGTCCATGATCGACTGGCCGACGAAGGTGGTGTACGAGTCGGGCATCCATTTTCCGGAGCAGGCCGCATTCGCCGTCTCCAGCGGCTTCCACGGCATCCTCGTCGGCGAATCGGTGGTCCGCGATCCCAAGCTGCCCGCCCGACTTGCGGCCGCCATGGCTAAGGCAAAACCGGTTTCTTTCTGGCAGCATGTCGCCAAGCGCATCAGCGCCAGGAAAGGCGGGCCTTTGGTAAAAATCTGCGGACTCGCCAATGAACCTGACGCCCGCCATGCCGCCGAGGCTGGAGCGGACATGCTGGGGTTTGTTTTTTGGAAGGAATCGAAACGCCGCGCCGATCCGGAACTTTTGCGGCAAATAAGGGATATCAGGATTCCCAAAATCGCCGTAGTGGTGGAAAAGGCCGGCGATAAAAAATTGGAACCGGAAATACACGCTTTGCTTGAAGAAGGAGCGCTTGATGCGGTGCAGTTCCACGGCGACGCCACGCCCGACGACTGCGCCCGCCTGTGGCCGGCATATTATAAGGCCGTCCGCCCCGCTGGCGCGGTGGAGGCATGCGACCTCCCCGGCTATCGAAGCCCCCGACTCCTCCTGGACGCGGCGGCGGATCTTCCCGGCGGCAACGGCGTCCGCACCAAGGCGAGCGTCCTGGCCGCCTGGGAAAAACCCCTCTGGCTTGCCGGAGGCCTGACGCAGGACAATATCGGCGAAGTCATCGAGAAATACCTCCCGGAACTTGTCGACTGCGCCTCCGGCGTCGAAAGTTCTCCGGGCCACAAAGACCATAAGCTAGTCAGTGAGTTCATACGAAAGGCATACAATGATTGAAGCGATACGGCCGGTGCACGCCACCGGATCAACAGAAGACTTTTTCGGCAGTTACGGCGGCAAATATGTCGCGGAAACGTTGCGCCCCGCCCTGGACAACCTGGAAAAGGAATTCGCCGACGCCTGGCGCGACCCGGCCTTCCAGGCCGAACTGAAGCATGTCCAAAAGACCTTCGTCGGCAGGCCGACTCCGATGCTGTTTGCCGAAAACGCCACCCGCGCCATCGGCGGCGGGAAGATTTACATTAAAATGGAAGGCCTGGCCCACACCGGAGCCCACAAGATAAACAACGCCGTCGGCCAGGCTCTGTTGGCGAAACGCATCGGCAAAAAACGGGTTATCGCGGAAACGGGCGCTGGCCAGCACGGCCTCGCCTCCGCCGCGGCGGCGGCCAAGCTCGGGCTTGAATGCCGCGTATATATGGGCTCTGTCGATGTCGCGCGCCAGCGGCCGAACGTGTTCGCCATGGAGACCTACGGTACGGAGGTCATCCCCGTGCACACCGGAGCCCGCACCCTCAAGGACGCCATCAATGCCGCGCTCCGGGAATGGGCGTCGACGTTCAAGGACACGCACTACCTTATCGGCTCGGCCCTCGGCCCGGCGCCGTTCCCAGCCATGGCCAGGCACTTCCAGTCGGTTGTCGGGGAAGAGGCGCAGGAACAGGCGGAAGCCGAAGGCCTGAACGTCGCGGCGCTCGTCGCCTGCGTCGGCGGCGGTTCCAACTCCATCGGGTTCTTCGCCCCCTACCTGAACAGGGACCACCCCCGCCTCATCGGCGTAGAAGCGGGCGGGCGCGGACCGGGGCTTGGCGAAAACGCGGTCCGCATGGCCGGCGCATCCAGGGTCGGGATCGCCCACGGCTACAAGAGCCGCTTCATCCTCGACAACGACGGACAGATTGTCGAGACCTATTCGATCTCGGCCGGCCTGGATTACCCCGGCATCGGCCCGGAACTGGCCAGCCTCGGCGACAGCGGCAGGATCGAATTCACGAGCGCCACGGACGAGGAAACGCTGGATGCCCTGCGCTTCTTCGCCCGCCACGAAGGCGTCATGTTCGCCCTCGAATCGGCCCACGCCGGCGCCGTGGCCATGAAGATTGCGAAAGAATTGTCCCCCGACCAGTCGGTGATCATCAACATGTCCGGCCGCGGCGACAAGGATCTGTTCATCACCGCCAGGGCCCTTGACGAAAAGCGCTGGATCGAATTTTTGAAAAGCGAGGTGGAAAAATGAGCGATATCAAGTTGATGGCGCATATGATTGCCGGTTATCCCGATTATGAGGAATCCCTCGCCGTGGCGCGGGCGCTGGTTCGCGGCGGCGCGGATTACCTTGAAATCCAATTCCCCTTTTCCGATCCCTCCGCCGACGGCCCGGTCATCGAACGCGCCAGCCATGTCGCGCTTGCGAACGGGTTCCGCCTAGCCGACGGATTCAGGCTGATCTCCACCATGGCCAAGGAAACGGACGTCCCGATTTTCATCATGACCTATGCGAGCCTGGTTTTCACCGGCGGCATTGAAAACTTCGTCCGCACGGCGGCGGAAGCAGGGGTGTCGGGGTTGGTCATCCCGGACCTGCCGCCCGACTATGACGAAGGGCTGTACCGGGCGGGCAAGGCGGCTGGAGTGGTGATCACTCCCGTGTTATCCCCGGCGATGACGAAGGAGCGGTTGGAGTTCATCAAAAAGCTCAAGCCCGAATACGTCTATACGGCGCTCCGCGTCGGCGTCACCGGGAAAGCCACCGACCTCGACGAGGCGACCCTCGCCTACCTCGACGACGTTTCAGCCATCGGCGCGAAGATCATCGCCGGCTTCGGCGTCAGGACGAGGGAACAGATGCGGATGCTCGCGGGCAAAGCCCACGCCAGCGCCGTCGGCTCCTACTTCCTCGAGGAAATGAAAAACTCCGGCGATCCCCTGAAGGCGCTGGAAAAAGCCTGCCGGGGGTTGAAGGAGTCGGCGTAGTGTTGTCACCCCTCAGCATTTTTGCGAAAAAAAAAGACCCGCTCCCAAAACAGGAGCGGGTTGTTTTTTCCGGGCGGCCGATTACGCATCATTCACCACGAAATCCCTATCTGCAGGAAACCGGCATTTTCATAATGATCCTTGCCGAACCTGCCGTTATAGCCTACCGAAACGTCGAGCCGCTCTGTGGCTTTCCACGTCAGCGCAGCCTCAGGCAAACACCAGGCTGATTTGGTCCTCTCGGGAGCATACTGGAAGGTCGAGCCGTACTGGGCGTACCTGCCATTGACCTTTCCGCCGAACGAGCCGCCGTATGCGCCCATCAACCGCGCCGACGCGATAAGGCGCTGCCCGTTGCGCTGCTGAAATGCCTTGGACACCCCAAGGCCGACTCCGCCCTCGGCGTAGGAGGTTGAGAAACCGGACACCGACAGGTCCAGCGCGCCGCCGCCGCTTTCAGTAAACCCTCTTACCCGCGTCGTCGCAATGCCTGCTTCCATCTGGGTGGCGATTGTCCAGCCGCCGCATTCCCATACCGAATATCCGGCCTGCAGACGCGCGCTGCCTGTATGCGATTTCACCTTGGACCCGGAATTCCGAAGGATGGGATCATAGACTATGAACTCGCCGGGGATGTTGGAGTTGAACAGCGCGCCGGGGATGAATATGCCCCGGTCGTTGTCGAATTTGCCGTACGAATAGGCAGCCGACGCGCCGACAAACAGCTTATCCCGGCTGAAGCGTCCGTACAGCCCGGTTGAATACCAATCGCCGTCCGCCTTGCCGTCGTTCGACTTCACCCTGGTATCCGACCAGGAACCGAAGATGCCGCCCGCCAAATCCCCCTTTGCCGCTTCCAGGCCGACCATGACGCCGGCGTTGTTGCTGGTGTATTTCGCGCGCTCCAGTTTGCCAGGGTTGTTCGAGAAGCTGCCGAACCCTTCCACCCACAGCCTGGGTTGGACGGGGCCTGCCGACCGGAGGCTTGCCAAGGCGTCGTTCGTCGAGACCGCCGCCAACGCCGCCGCGGATGTCGCATCGTACAGTTGGCCCTGGCGCACCAGGGCGCGCTGGATGTCCAGGACGCCGATCTGGTTTCGCTCGACCATTTGATAGGATAACTGCGGGCTCAGCTGCCGCGCCACGGTAGCCAAATCCATGTCGCCGAGAGCGTCCAGGTTTTGGAAGACGAGGGAGGTGTCGCGGTTTATGTCGGCCGCGAGTTCGCCGGCGAATCCCGCCAACATGGACGCAGCCCCGACGCCCAACCCGGCCACCCGTTCGGCCTGTTTTTCCGAACGTGCCGCCGTCAGGTGCATGTAGGCCTTGTCGACGCGGATGAAACGATACTCCGTCTGGGCGAGAGGACCATTGTCAGGATAGGTGTCTCGCGCCAGCGCCGCGTCGAAGTTGCTTTCCCAGGTATCCATGAAATTAGGGTCGGAAAGCTCGGGCATAACCTTGTTCAGAATGTTGCCGAACCGGTAGATCTCGCGCCACTCCTCCTGAGTGTGATCGACGGTGATATCGATATTCAGATTGCCAAAAGTCGCAAACGCCGCAATAAACAAATCATTACCGGTGTAGCCGCTGAATAGCGAGGGGGGCAAGACAAGGCTGCGGTCAAACACAACCGGATCCCCCGATTCGATAAGCGCCGAAACAATCTCCCCGACGGGAGCACTACGCGCTCCAGATGCCAGGAGCACTATAGCCCCGGTGACATGGGGAGTGGCCATGCTCGTGCCCGACTCAATCCTTTCCGCCCCAAACGGCACGGAGGACATGATATTATCGCCCGGCGCCAGCAGTACCACCTTATCGCTTTGGTTGCTCATTGCGGATATCAACCCGTATTCCGAGAGCGAACCCACGGCCAAAGTGTCCGACATGGAGGAGGGAGGAATAATGCCGTTGTTTATCGATTCGTTCCCTGAAGCGAAAACGGGAACGACGCCCGCATCGACGAGGGCTTGAAGGTATCGCCTGTACTTTTCGCCAAAGTCCGCCTCGGCTTCGCCTGTCGATGCGGGATAGGCATCGTCCCCCCAGCTGGCATTGACTGCAAGAATGTTATACATTGCGGCAAGACTGGCGATATACTCCAGGCCAAATTCTTCCATGTCATCGCCCGAAAAATCATTATCGTCCCTGCCGGACCCGTTCCAAGCCGAAGCATGGACCAACACCAATTTGGCATCCGGGGCCATGCCGGCGACAATGCCCGCAACATGGGTTCCATGATCCTCGTCAATCGTCCCGTGCAGGTTTGCCATGTCCAGGCCTGATCCCCAATACACGTCATAGAGAGTGCCGCCGTCATTGATCGTTTTCATCAGCGTCATGCCCGGAAGGTATGCCTCCTCGGCACTGCCGCGCTCGATGACGCTGACCGCGCCTGATACTTGGCCCAATATTTTATCGGCAATACGCGGATGGTTGACATCAAAGGGACTGTCAACGACTCCGGCGGAAATTCCATACCCGGTGATGCCGATTTCATGTAAACGTTCGGCGCCGGTAGATCTGGCGGAATCCATATAGGATGTTCCCGTCCACAAGGGATACGAGGGCGAACCATCCTGATTAGGCAATCCGGGAAGCGGCCAATACGGTTCCGGGTATGTGCCAGCGGCGGCCGAAGGCCATAGGAGCAACAGTACGAGAAAACACGCGGAAATAAGCGTTTTGAGGTGGTTGTTCATGCTCCCCTCCATGAAATATTCATAAGATATGGATTTTTTGGTAGTTTACAGAAAGAGTATGGTTTATTCCACTATTTTCAAAGACCTTAACAAAAATAGAGTTGTCCCAAAAACAACCCCGCGGATCCTTTCGGAACGCGGGGCAATTAAGTCAATAGGACTGCTGCTTTTTTACATTACTTGAACACCAGTTCGCCGTTCTCGGCCGCAAGGTGGATGACCGATCCGTCGTGGTAGGTACCGTCGAGGATCTTTTCGGCGATACGGTTCTGGACGCGGTTCTGGATGACGCGCGCCAGCGGTCGTGCGCCGTAGTCCGGGTCGTAGCCTTCCTTCGCCAGGATGTCGGCGGCCGCCTTGTCGATCTCCAGGCGCATGTTCTTGTGCCTGAGGATTTCCCTGAGGCCATGGAGCTGGATTTCCAGCACTTCCCTGATCGCCTTTTCGTCGAGGCGGTGGAAGACGATCACGTCGTCCAGGCGGTTCAGGAACTCGGGACGGAAATGTTCCCGCAGGATCGCCTGTATCCGCAGCTTGAACTTGGGATCGTCCAGATCGTGGGCGGCGGCGATTTCCCGCGAACCGAGGTTCGACGTGAGGATGACGATCGTGTTGGTGAAGTCCACCGTCCTGCCTTGCCCGTCAGTCAGGCGGCCTTCGTCCAGAACCTGCAGCAGCACGTTGAAGACGTCGGAGTGGGCTTTTTCAATTTCGTCAAAAAGCACCACCGCATAAGGACGCCTGCGCACCGCTTCGGTGAGGTATCCGCCTTCCTCGTAGCCGACATATCCTGGAGGCGCGCCGATGAGCCTCGCCACGGAATGCTTTTCCATGAACTCGGACATGTCGATCCTGACCATGTTGTGTTCATCGTCGAAGAGAAACTCCGCAAGCGAACGGGCGACTTCGGTTTTGCCGACGCCGGTGGGTCCGAGGAAAATAAAACTGCCTATCGGCCGGTTCGGGCGCTGCAATCCCGCCCTGCTGCGGCGAACCGCATTGCTGACGGCGGTCAACGCGGAATCCTGGCCGACAACCCTCGCCCGCATCCGGTCTTCCATCTGGAGGAGCTTTTGCATTTCGCTTTCCAGCATCCTGGAGACGGGAATACCGGTCCAGCGGGAGACGACTTCCGCGATATCCTCCGGATCGACCTCTTCCTTCAGCATCGCGCCGTCCTTCTGGATCTCCGCCAGCCTGTTGTTTTCCTCTTCGAGCTTCTTGGCAAGCTGGGGGATGGTGCCGTAGTTGATCTCGGCGACCTTGTCCAGCTGGCCGTTCCTTTCGGCGAATTCAGCCTCGTTCTTGGCGTTTTCCGTATCTTCCTTCAGCTTGCGGATGACGGAAATGGCGTCCTTTTCCGCCTGCCAGCGCGCGGTCATGGCCTGCATGTCCTCGGCGATGTCCGCCATCTGCTTCTTGAGGGTTTCCCGCCGCTCGACGGCCGGGGCGTCCGTATCTTTCTCGAGCGCCTTCAGCTCGATCTCGATCTGGGTGTGACGCCGGGTCAGGGCGTCAAGTTCTTCCGGCATCGAATCGATCTGGATGCGCAGGCTTGAACACGCCTCGTCCACAAGGTCGATGGCCTTGTCGGGCAGGAAGCGGTCGGCGATATACCTGTGGGACAACTCCGCCGCGGACACCAGCGCCGAATCCTGGATGCGGACTCCGTGGTGGACTTCGTAGCGTTCTTTCAGGCCGCGAAGGATGGCGATAGTGGATTCCACCGTTGGTTCGCCGACAAACACCGGCTGGAACCGGCGCGCCAGGGCGGCGTCCTTTTCGACATGCTTGCGGTATTCATCCAGGGTGGTCGCGCCGATACAGCGCAGCTCGCCGCGGGCCAAAGCGGGTTTCAGGAGGTTCGCGGCGTCTGCCGCGCCCTCTGCCGCACCCGCACCGATAATGGTGTGGAGTTCGTCTATAAAGAGGACGACCTCGCCGGCCGCCTCGGTGACTTCCTTGAGGACGGCCTTGAGCCTGTCTTCGAATTCACCGCGGTATTTCGCGCCGGCGATCAGAGCACCGACGTCCAGGGCAAGCACCCGACGGTTTTTCAACGTTTCCGGAACGTCGCCGGCGGTGATTCGCCTGGCAAGGCCTTCGGCGATCGCGGTTTTGCCGGTGCCCGGTTCGCCGATAAGAACCGGGTTGTTTTTGGTGCGCCGCGACAACACCTGCATGACGCGGCGGATTTCGTCGTCGCGACCGATCACAGGGTCCAGTTTGCCCAGTCGGGCGGCTTCCGTCAGGTCCCGGGCATAGCGTTTCAATGCCTGGTACTTGTCCTCCGGGTTCTGGTCCGTGACCCGGTGGCTGCCACGGACGTCCTCAAGGGCCTGCAGAACGGCGGCGCGGGTGATTCCGGCTGTCGACAAAGCGGCTCCCAGGCCGTTCTTAGCCTTGTCCGCCATGGCGAGAAGCAGGTGCTCGGTGGACAGGTACTCGTCCTGCAACCGTTCCGCTTCAGCCCAGGCGGCCTCGATGATTTCACGCAAATCACGGGACAGCAGGCTGCCCGCTTCCACCCCCGCGACCTGGGGTTTTGCGGCGATGAGCGAGTAGAGCTTTTCTTTCAACCAACCCGGATCGGATCCAAGTTTCTTAAGGATCGACGGGACAATGCCTTCCTCCTGGTCCAACAGCGCCAGGAGGAGATGTTCGGACGAAATCTCCTGGTTTTGATGTTTTGCGGCCAGGAGCCGCGCTTGTTCGAGCGCCTCCTGTGCTTTAAGCGTCAATTTATCCAATCGCATGGAATAACCTCCTCAAATAGGATTTTCTGCCTCATCCTGTTTCTTATAAAAATGAAATTTACTCTTACATATATATAAACTATTAATATCACTAACAGACAGCTACTATCGGTTTAAGCAATAAATTACCTGTAAAGTTACCTGTCTACGGTAAGATTACAATTCTCCTGCCAAAATCACACTTTATTTCTCGACCAATTTGATCAAGAATGGGAATCGATAAAAATTTCCCGCAAGGCACAGATAACATATTGGTAATTATGTAATTATTCCGACATGACGCACTTGCCCAACAGTCGGTCAACCGGACTGCCAGTATAAACAGGTGCTCAAAACACATATGTCACTTTGACCAGGGCATCCTTTTACCTTAAAAAACCGTGTCATTATGACCAATGAGATGTTTTCCAATGTAAATGGCAAGTTATTTTTTTTGCGGATTGACAAATATTTAATCAATGATATACTCTTTAATTCTTGAGAGTTATAGCAAAATGTCAAAAAACGCTATATCATTGTGCAAATCTCAAAAAAACGTTATTTTGAGGGGGAAGAGAGCCTGTTCAGCGCTATCGGAGGGTTGTTTCCTTACTAGGACACATAAAGTATAATAAGCCTGAACTCTGATACTAATTGAAGACAAGCAAATCGTGAATGCTACATTAAAATCAATTCAACAGTTGATCTCTCACCCCGACCCCACCCTTAGGCTCGCGGCCATAAGGGTGCTTCGTGCTATTAATGCCAAGGAACCGGCGATCCACAAAACATTAGCCGACCTGATGATAGAGACGGACAACCCGGAGATTTTCGAAGCGGCGCTAGAAACGATCGAATCAGCGCCGCATGAACAGATATTGCGCCAACTTGTGCGTGTCCTCGACAAGGGCGACCAGTACCAGGACCGCATCCTTGACGCCATCGCCAAGATCGGCCCCAAGGCTGTTCAGCCCCTTAAACAGCAGTTCGATAAGGTACCGCCGGAAACGCAGCGCCGTATGGTCAGGGTTTTACCCAGAATCCGGACCCATTTGGCACATACTTTCCTCATCGACTGCTTGGCGCATCCCGATCTTCATGTCATGCGCGAAGCCATCCGGTCGCTCCGGGAGGAAATGGGGAAATATACCCAGCAGGAGAAAAACGACCTCCTCGGCCAGCTACAGCTCCAGCTCAAGGACAAGCGGATCAGGCAAAACGATTCAGCACTTTCGGCCGGGATCATCGCACTGGGGATTATCGCCGACCCGCGCTCGGAGGCCAAACTGCTGTCGTTTATTACCTCCAGCACTTTCCCGCAGGTCCGGCGCTACGCCCTGATGAGCCTGTCATGCCTGCCGTTGACCGAAGGCAAGCACCCCGAGGTCATCGCCGCCCTCAATCCGATCCTCGACGATCCGGATTATGAAGGCCTGGTGCGGCACGCCATCGCCGCCCTGGACCTCATCGAACCGGACAAGGACGACCAGGACCGCCTGCGCCTGCTGCTGAAAAACCAGCACATGGGCGTGCGCATCTATGCGATCGGCAAACTCGCCGGACTTGATTCGCCGAACAATGCCCAGCTTATTCTCGAGTTCCTCTCGGCGAGCGAGCAGGACCTCAAGGAAGCGGCCATCGAAGCATTGTCCCGCATGAACTCCGCCGTCAACATCATCCTCAAGGATGTCGACGAGAATCCCGGCCATATCAGGTCGCAGGATCTGATGCGCATACTCTCGAACCACCACAACAGGATCACCCCGGAGCGCGCCAGAAACCGGGTCAAAAAGATGCTGGAAATGCGCAGCCGCGGCGACAGGCATTTCGAGCTGCATTGGGACGCATTGAAGAGCCTGCGCCCTGACATCCTGCAGGCGGAAATCCTCAAGATCGCGGACGCCGCGTTCGACAATTCGGATTATGCCAAGGCCAAAACCAACCTTGAGCTTCTTGACAGCGGCGGCCTGTTGACGCCGTCCCTCAGGTACCGCCTGATGCTGGCCAGCCTCAAGACGTCGGAAAAATCGCGGTCGCGCGGCAGCCGCGCCTCCGATCCGGCTCTGGAACACGCGGCCAAGCTGCTGGCGGAAAACCCCAAGGAATTCAAGCAAAGGCTGCTTTCGGAAAAGATCCTGACGGACGAGGACTTTTTCTACCTCGGCTACCATTTTTCGGAAAAGCTCAATGAAGAACGGCGTTTCGGCGCCGATCTGCTGCGCCACGTCCTGAACCGCTGGCCGCGCCGCCAGACTGCCAAGGCCGCGAAGCAAAAATTACAGGTCGAAGGGCAGTAATGGAGCTTTTCACATGAGACGTTACTGGATATTGCCGCTTGTAGCGTCTGCGCTTTTTGTCTTTGGTTGTGGTGATTCCGAATATTCGTCGCCTGATTATGATCCACAGTATTCGCCACTCGAGCGTTCCGACGGCCCCCGTACGTACAAGGAATTTGGCCGGGCTCAGCAGTTGGAAAACCAGCCACCCTCGGGACGGCTGCATTAGAACACTTCCGGATGCCGCCGCGCCAGACTCATTTGCACAACGCCGGTTTCCACCTCATCCAAGGGACAATCGCCATGTCCGGCATTCTTTTTGAACGCCTAAAACAAAAACACCGCACCATGCATTACCCTTCCGGTCCCGCGCCCGAATTGCCGGAACGCTGGAACGGCCTCCCAGTGCTCAATCCGAACGGCAAGATACTTGATCCGGAAAACGCACTGACCTGCCCGACAGGCGCATTGCATTTCAAGGATGGCCGGCCGGTCGCCATCGATATGGGAACATGCCTTTTCTGCGGCAAGTGCGCCGCCCGCTATCCCGACTGCATTTCATTTGGCAAGGAATATTCGTTGGCGCGATTCGACCGGGAAAGCCTGGTCGTCGGGGATGTCGAGGCAGTTTTCCCGAAAGCGGACAAGCGCGCCGATGCGAAAACTGAACAAATGCGGAAAAAGGATACGGAGGAGCGTGAACAGCGGGTAAAAAAAATCCGCGCCCTGTGCAAGCGATCTTTCAAAATGCGACAGGTATCAGCAGGGGGTTGCAATGCCTGTGAAGCCGACTCAAACGTCCTTACTACGATCGGATGGGACTTGAGCCGCTTCGGGATTGGCTTTGTCGCCTCGCCCCGTCATGCCGACGGGTTGCTGGTCACGGGGCCCGTGACTCCGAATATGCGCCTGGCGCTGGAAAAAACCTACAATGCTGTCCCGGATCCGTGTGTGGTGATTGCGGTCGGGGCATGCGCCATTTCCGGCGGCGTGTATGCGGGCAAGCGCGAACAATGCGGCGTGGACGGCATTCTGCCGGTCGACATGTATATCCCCGGCTGTCCGCCTCACCCGCTGGTCATACTCGAAGGTTTGCTGCGTTTGCTCGAAAAGGTGTAACCGGAGTTCAGGAGAGGGGGTAAAAAACTCTCAACCGAAAAGGGTATTAGTTATGGAAAATGCCATGAACGCCAAAGAGGCGTTGCCGATGTTGATGACCACCCAGCTGATGTCCGCCGAAGTTTATTCCCGTTTCCTCCACATGGGCGGCGAACCGGAAAGAAAACTCTGGAGCAAAATGCTCGGGGAAGAAGTCGACCATATAGAATATCTGCGCAACGTCATGAACGGTCCGATTCCGGACGATATCGATCTGCCGCTGGTCAACATCGACCGCATGAACAAGGTGTGCGAACGTATCACCCTTCAGGGCATGGATTCCTTCATGCTGCGGCTGGAGGGAGCATTGCGGCTCGAGTGCGCTGAACTGGACTTCGGCCTCGAATCGCTTGCCGCGAAAAAATTCGCCAAGGAAAACCTCATCATCAATTACCCCGGCGACATCAACAAGCACCTGGACGACCTGAAATTCCAAGCCCAACGCTATGCCGCATCGCCGAACATCTCCATGCAGATCGCGCGCCTCAGCGAGCTCCAGGACGCCAACGACGGTTCCACCACCACGATCAGGCGTCAGTTGGATCATGTGTGACGCGGTAAGGTTGTTACCTCCCCTCGCCCTAACGGCGAGGGGGGCCGATCAACAATGAAAGGCAAATCCTACCTCTTGTTCGCCTGCCGCCTCGGGCTGTCGCCGAAGATGCGGCGAAAAGCTTTCGACAGGGCGAATCCGCTGGAATAACCGGTCAATTCGGCAATGCGCTCCAGCTTCATGCTGGTGCCGCGCATCAGGGTCAGCGCCTTGTCGAGACGGATACGGGCAAGCATTTCACTCGTCGACATGCCATAGATTTGCCGCATCAGGCGGTTGAAATGCGAGAGCGACGTATGGGCCATGTCGGCGAGTTCCCCGGCCCGCCATTCCCTTGCCGGGTCGACCCGGACCTCGCGCCAGACGTCGGCGAGAACCGCGGTCCAGCGCTGTGACTGGACGTCCGGCCTCATCAATTCATAACGCAGATAGACCAGAAACAGCCTGACCCATTCTTCCATCACGTCGATTTCGGTCCAGCGCTCCCCTTGTTCGACTATCCCTTCCGCCACCCGCCGCAGTTGCCCGATACGGTGGGAGCGCATTTTCCTTTCACCCGTCGCATGCCACGACGCCCAATAGCCCTCATCCCTGAAATGCACCCAGACATACCGCCATTCGTCCTCGACCCAATAATGGTGAGGATAGAAGGCGGGGACCAGCCAGACTTCGCCGGGGCTTACCGTCCCCCTTCCGGCGGGCGTGACGAAATGCCCTTTTCCCTCAAGGCAGAAGTAGGCGCTGTGCTGGTCGAAGTTCAGGCGGCTGATCTCGAATGGCGGACGATGGTAGCTCAATCCGGACACTTGAATTCCGAAGGCGGCCTGCAATTCGTACGGGCTGCCGCCGGTGGGGAAAAAGCGCTGAGTGCCTGTTTCCAAGGCAAGAATGTATATTTCATCATCAAGACCGCGTTTTTTCATGGCATTTGCCCCGTCCATGGAAATTTTCATGATGAGCGATATGGATATATTATTGATTGATACAGCCATTGCGACAAGGAAATAATTTTGGTATAAGATTTTCAGCATTGATAATAATTGAGGCATGCGCTCACCTTTCGCCTCCGCGCCGGTTATATCCGGCTCTCAACCACTCGCAAAAAACCCATGTTCATGGCAAATACGAAATTCGCCACTCCCGTGCAAAACATTTTGGCCAATACGGCCGTTGCATATATCGTTACTCATACGAGGAGAACAACATGACGCATTTCGGAAAGAAATCCAAGATCTTCGCGACAGCCCTGATGGTTACGGTGTTTTTCGCCAGTATCGCGGCGGCGGCCGACACCTTCTCCCTCTGGGTGCGGAGCGACAACACCGGCTTCATGGACCCGCTGGTAAAAGAATATAACGCCAAGGGCGGCGACCAGGTGAAGCTGGAAATCATCATAGCCCAGGAATTGATGCAAAAACTCGCCACATCCTATTCGGCCGGGCAGGCCCCCGACGCCGTATCCCTCGACCTTATCTATACACCCCAGCTCATCAAGGCCGGGATGCTCGAGGACATTACGGATTATGCAAGATCACTCCCCTACGTGGACAAACTCTCCCAGGCCCATATCAAGATCAGCACCGACAATGTGACGAAAAAGATCTACGGCCTCCCCTACTCCGCCGAATCGTCATTTATCATCTACAACAAAAACCTTTACCGCAAAGCCGGGCTCGACCCGGAAAAGCCGCCGAAAAACTGGGCCGAATTTGAAGAGCATTGCGTCAAGATTTCCGAGACCGACTCCGATACCTACGGCTTCTACTTCCTCGGTTCCGGCGGCGGCTGGCTGGCATTTACCTTCAACCCGCTTATCTGGGCTTCCGGCGGCGACACCCTCTCCTCCGACGGCATGACCGCCCAGATCGACACCCCCATCGTCCAGGACGCGATAGCGCTCTATCGCCGCCTGTATCAGAGGGGCGCAGTGCCGGAAAGCGCCGTGACCGACGCCGGCGCCAACATGCTTACCGGTTTCCTCGCCGAAAAGGTCGGCCTCATGTCCTGCGGCACCTTCCTCATCGGCATCATCCTGAACGACCACCCGCACATCGACTTCGGCGTCACGCCGATTCCCGGCAAGGACGGCGGCTTCGCCACCTTCGCCGGCGGCGACGTCATCGTATTCCCCAAGGGAACGAAAAAACTGGACGCGGCCAAGCGCTTCCTCGAGTGGTGCTATTCCCTCGAGGGCCAGGCCGTCATGGCCAAGTACGGCAGCCTCCCTGTCCGCTCGGACGTCGCGGCGGACGCCCTTTCCAGCCTCGACAGCCGCTACCTGATGCCAGCCGAAATCCTCGCCAAGGGCCACACCCCCTACAGCCTCGTCTACAGCGAAGTCTTCCTCAACAACAACGGGCCCTGGACGGAAATGCTCAATCGCGGCTTCTTCACCGACGAAGACATCGCCGACCTCACGGCAGAAGGACAGGAATACATCCAGCAGATTATCGACGACAACAAGTAAGAACGGATTTTTTATCGCTCGCGTAATACCCTCTTCGCGGGGCCACCCTCTCCGGCTCCGCGAAGATTGGGCTCCTACGTGCTCCACTGGAGGAAATTATGGCAGTATCGGACACAGATCTCGCGGTTCCCGGAGAACCCGACCCCGCATCCACATCGGCGGACATCCGGGACAGGCTGAAACGCAAATACCCGCCGCCGAAGTCCCAGTGGGTGGCCCTGGTGTTTATCGCGCCGGCGCTTCTGCTGGTCCTGGTCTTTTTCATAGTGCCGCTGGTGATGGCGATCTGGATGTCCCTGCACAACTGGCCTCTCATGGGATCGCCGAGATTCATCGGCCTGACGAACTACATCCGCCTGGCATCGGACAAGAACTTCCTGAACTCCCTCATTTTCACGGGAAAATACACGGTCCTGGTGACTATAGCCATCTTCATAGTGGCTTTCCCCCTCGCCCTGTTCGTGGACAAGAAGACTCGGCTGACCGGCTTTTTCCGCACCAGCTATTTTCTGCCCTCGGTGGTCGGCTTCGCCACCTCCTGCCTGCTGTGGGTCTGGCTCCTCAGCCCCGACAACGGACTGTTCAGCGTCGCCCTCCAGCGTCTCGGTCTCGTCGACAAACCGGTGCAGTTCATCGCCAACTACCATCTCGCCTTCATGTCCATCATCATCATGGTGGTGTGGCGCATGGCCGGGTTCACCATGCTCCTCCTCCTCACCGGCATCCAGGCGATCCCCCACGACATCCATGAAGCGGCGAGAATCGACGGCGCGACCGCCTGGCAGCGCTTCAGGCTGGTCACCCTGCCGCTGATGAAGCGCACCCTCGCCCTGACGATGGTGATGTCGATCGCCGGGTCGATACTCGCGTTCGACCAGTTCTACATCATCACCCTTGGCGGCCCGCGAAAGCAAACCATGACCGCCGTGTACCAGATTTACAACAACTCGTTCATATCCTTCAAACTCGGCTATGGCGCCGCCATGTCCGTCGTGCTGATGCTGATTCTGGTTGCCTTCACCATCCTGCAACTCTATATCCTCCGCTCGAAGGAGCCGACAAAATGAATGACGACCATATGCGGGAAAATATGGACCTCCGGCTTCAACGCCCGGCCAAGAACCCGGTCCCGTTCAAGCGGCGGTTCAACGCGGTTTTCCTCGGCGGAATCGGGATAATCCTGGCTGCGTTGTTTCTCGCTCCGATGCTGTGGGTGAGCTTGTCCTCGTTCAAGCCAAAGAATGAGGCGGCGCAGCCGCCGATTCCTCCCTGGCCCACGCAGGGAACCTCCATCGACACCTACCGGGAACTCAACACCTTTGGCAACGGACTGTACAGGCATTCGCTGAACAGCATCGCCGTCTCCGTCGGCACGGTGGTGCTGACTGTCGCCGTCAGCACCCTGGCCGGCTATGGCTTTTCCCGCTTCCGCTTCAAAGGGAAAAACATCCTCTTCATGCTGATCATGTTGACGATGATGGTGCCGTTCCAGTCCATCCTGACGCCCCTGTTCCTGCTGTTGACGAAGCTGGGGCTGCAAAACAGCCTTCTGGGGCTGGCCCTGGTCTACACCACCCTGCAACTGCCGTTTTCCGTCTTCATGATGCGCAACTCCTTCGACGCCGTCCCCACGGACATCGAGGAAGCGGCCAGAATCGACGGCTGCACCACGTTTTCCATGCTCAGGCGCATCATGCTGAACCTCACTCTGCCGGGGATAGTCACCGTGTCCATCTTCGCCTTCCTGACCTCCTGGAACGAATTCCTGGGCGCTCTCGTCCTCCTGACGAACACCGAATACCAAACCCTGCCGGTCATCATGGCCATGGTCAGGTACGGTAAATACGGCGGCATCAACTGGGGTGCGGTGCAAGCGGGCGTCACCGTCATGATGATCCCCTGCCTTATCCTGTTTCTCGCGTTGCAGCGTTACTATGTGCGCGGCCTCACCGCCGGAGCGGTCAAATAAACACACACCTTTTTAAAGGAATATCGCCATGTCTGTCACTGAGAAGCACCTCTATCGTCCCCCGGCACTCCCCCAGATCAAGGTCGGCGGCTTTTGGCGCGGCCGCATAGATGCCGTGAGGAAAAACACCGCCACAGTCCTCTATGACCGGGCCGTCGCCGCGGGCACCCTCGAACAGGTCGACGTCGACCGGCCGGCGCCGGCGGAACTGCGCATCCCCATCGGCTCCTGGGGCGGCACACAGCAGATGTTCTGGGACTCCGACCTCGGCAAGATTATCGAAGCTTACGCCTACCTTGTCTCGGAGGAGCGCGACCCGGAGATCGAGAAAAAGGTCGACTACCTTGTCGGCCTGTTCAAAAAGCTGCGGCAGGAAGACGGCTACCTTAACAGCTGGTTTACCCGCATGTGGCCGGGAAAGCGCTGGACCAACCTCCGGGACTGGCACGAACTCTATAACGCCGGGCATATGCTGGAAGGGGCGGTAGCCTACTACCAGGCCACCGGCAAACGCGAGTTCCTCGATATCATGGAGCGCTATCTCGACCATATCCGCGCCGTTTTCGGCACAGGGGAAGGGAAGAAGCGCGGCTATCCGGGGCACGAGGAAATCGAACTCGCCCTGATGAGCCTGTACCGCCTCACCGGCGACAAAAAGCATCTCGACCTCGCCTCCTATTTCATAGACGAACGCGGCAAGCAGCCGCACTATTACGAACTCGAAGCCAAGGCGCGCGGGGAAAAAGTCAACACCGGCCCCAGCGTCACCCATGAATACAACCAGTCCCACAGACCGGTGCGCGAGCAGGACAAGGTGGTGGGGCATGCGGTGCGCGCGATGTACCTGTTCAGCGGCATGGCCGACGTGAGCCTGGAAACAGGCGACAACAGCCTGCGGCAGGCGTTGGACCGGCTCTGGGACGACCTGGTGCTGAAACGGCTCTATATCACCGGCGGCATAGGCCCGTCCAAGGACAACGAAGGCTTCACAGACGACTACGACTTCCCCAACGAAACAGCCTATGCGGAAACGTGCGCCGCCATCGGCCTTGTCTTCTGGGCCAGGCGCATGCTTGGCTTCGGTCCGGACATCCGCTACGCCGACATCATGGAACAGGCCCTTTACAACGGCGTCCTTTCCGGGCTGTCACTGGACGGGTCACGGTTCTTTTACGAAAATCCCCTGGAAAGCCGGGGAAAACACCACCGCTACATATGGCACGAATGCCCCTGCTGCCCGCCGAACATCGCCAGGCTCACCGCGTCCATAGGCAGTTACATCTACGGACAGGCGGACAAGGCGCTGGCAATCCACCTCTATTGCCAAAGCGAAGGACGCTTCGACCTCGCAGGCGGCAGGGTGACGCTGGAGCAGGAAACGGCCTATCCCTTCGAAGGCGCGGTAACCATACGGGTCACGAACGACGGCGCGGGAGCGTTCAGCCTTGCGGCACGCATACCCGGCTGGAGCGAAAACGCCTCGGCCAAGCTCAATGGCCAGGCTGTCGACATCGCCGGCAACCTGCATAACGGCTATCTGACCCTCGACCGTGACTGGAGGACCGGGGATACCCTTGTCCTTGACATTCCCCTCGAACCGCGGGTCATCTGGCCGCACCCGGAGATTCGTCAGGACGCCGGACGCATCGCGGTGGCGCGGGGCCCCCTGGTCTACTGCCTCGAAAGCGCCGACAACCCGTTTTCCCTCAACCGGGTGCGGGTCAGTCCGGATGTGGGCTTCGCCAGCGAGTTCAGGGCGGACCTCCTTGGCGGCGTCACCGTCCTGAAAGCGCGTGCGCTGGTCGCGGAGACTGCCGATTGGAGCGGGTCCCTCTACCGGGCCGCGGAACCGAAGCTGGCGGAAAAGGAGATAACCCTGGTCCCTTATTTCGCCTGGGACAATCGCGAGCCGGGCGAAATGTTGGTCTGGCTGCCTGCTGCCTGTAAAGGAGGCTAATATGGGTTCAGTCATTATAGAGGACGTCTACAAGGCATACGGGCAGGTCGAAGTCATCAAGGGCGTGTCTCTGCACATCGGCGACGGCGAGTTCGTCACGCTGGTCGGCCCGTCCGGCTGCGGGAAATCCACCCTCCTCAGGATGGTGGCGGGGCTGGAGGAAATATCGTACGGCCACATCAAGATCAACGAGCGCGTCGTCAACGATGTCCAGCCCAAGGACCGGGACATCGCCATGGTGTTTCAGAACTACGCCCTCTATCCCCACATGACGGTGGCCGACAATATGGGCTTTGCCATGCGGTTGAAAAAAGACGACCCGGAGACGATCAAAAAGGCTGTCGGCGAAGCTGCGGAGATCCTCGACCTCGCCCCCCTGCTCGAGCGCTATCCCAAACAGCTTTCCGGCGGCCAAAGGCAGCGCGTGGCGATGGGGCGCGCGATTGTCAGGAAACCGCAGGTGTTTCTCTTCGACGAGCCGTTATCCAACCTTGACGCCAAGCTGCGCGTCCAGATGCGGGCGGAAATCAAGCAGCTCCACCAGCGCCTGCGGACGACGACGATCTACGTCACCCACGACCAGATCGAGGCGATGACCCTTGCCGACCGCATTGTGGTCATGAACCGCGGCGTGGTGGAACAGGTCGGCACCCCCCGCGAGCTGTTCGACAAGCCGCAAAACCGCTTTGTCGCCAATTTCATCGGCTCCCCTTCGATGAATTTCATCGAGGGCCGGATCGAACACTCCGGCGGCGGCACGATCCTGGTCACGGACTCCAGTATGCGCCTGCCGCTTCCCGACCGGCCGGACGTCCAGGACGGCGCGCGCCTCGTGTATGGCGTGCGTCCGGAACATCTGCGCCCCGATCCCGAAGCGAAGATCAAGTGCCAGGTCTCCGTTGTCGAGGACACGGGATCGGAAACGATCATTCTGACCCGGCTGGGAAAGGATAACGTCACGATCCTTCTGCGCGAACATTCCGACCTTGGCCCCGGCGACGAAATCAGCCTGGCCCCGATTCCCGGCAGCGCGCATTATTTCAATGCGAAAACCGGCGTCCGCATCCGCGGGACGAAATCGGCGTGATTCGGCCCCCCAATGTACAAGACAAATGCCTTTCCCGATGGAAAGGCATTTATTATTGTATTACAGAGGGTAGAATAGGATGGAGGACATGACCGAATGGAGCCGCAAGAACGATGCTCCGTAAAATGTCCGTAAAATGTCCGTAAAATGGACGCAGCAAATGAGCCATTGCGTCTTCGAGCAATTCGTGCAAATCCTTTTTTGGAAACCCCTCTCAGCCCAAAATGCCTTCCCTTTTGCCGGCAAATCTGCATAGTAGTATTTGGGGACCAGGGAGACTACAATGCGAAAATCGCCTGTTACCATCGCCACTATCCATCCTGCCGTACCTGCCTTTATCGCCATCCTGCTTGCACTGGCGTATCTTTTCGTTGTTTTTCCATCGTCCGGTTTCGCCACGGAAGCTCCAACAACCAAGGTCGATGCAACGGAAGCCGCCAAAGCCGCGGACCCGGAGGCGGAGAAGGAGGCCAAGGAGGAAAAGGAAAAGGAACGGGAAACCATCATAGAACATGCCCGCGAAGAAGCGGACGACGTCGATGACGAGCTGCTTTCCGCTGTGCCATCGTCGGTGAGTTCCGTTCTCGGGTACCGGATACTGGGCGTGCGGTTCTGGAGAATCTGCGTCGGCGCGGGAGTCATCGCGCTCTCATCGCTTCTCTGGATCATCCTCAAACGCCGTTTCGACAAGAGGCGCAAAACCAGGGACACCATCGTCTCCGTTTTGGGCGGCTGGCACCTGATGGCGCATGTCTTGCTCCTGGCCTTGCGAAACACGGTAAAAGTGCTGCTGATCGGGATATCCCTGAAGCTGCTGGCGACCTTCATAGTCACCCGCTTTCATCCGGAAATCATCTGGACGTCGAACATATTCATCTACTTTTCCCTGATTGTCTATTTCTACGATCTTGCCGGCCTGATCGACGTCTATTACGGCACGCGGCTGTTCCACAGCCCGGACAGGCTTCTCGATACGGTTCGCCCGCTGGTGTTCAAGTGCATACGCGGATTCATTCTCTTAATCGGCGCATTGCACATCTATCAGTCCATAACCGGCGAGACGCTCGTCTCCATCATAGCCGGCCTCGGCATCGGCGGCCTGGCCCTCGCCCTGGCGTCCCAGGAAACGCTCAAGAACCTCCTCGGGTTCGCGTCCATAGCCATGGACCAGCCGTTTCTGGTCGGAGACAACATTATTATCGGCGAAGACGAGGGCGTCGTCGAAACGGTCGGCATGCGGTCTCTGCGCATCCGCAAATTCGACGGTTCCTGCGTCATCCTCCCGAACTCCAGCGCCATCGCCGCCAATGTCCTGAACAAGTCGCGGCGTCCCTTCATCCGGGGAACGATCCCCCTGTTTCTTCATCCGAACAACGGAATAGAGAAAATAGAGCAAGCCCTTTCCCTGGCGAGGCAGGCGATGGAAAACCATAACGGCTCCATCGAGGGAAAGCCACCGGTTGTGCGTTTCGAAGACTGGCAACCCGCCAGGTTGGTGATAAATGCATACTTCTGGTTCGACCCGAACTCGCAATATGATTATGCCGATGAGGCGGCGCGGTTAAACACGGAAGTCTACCGCCGCCTATCCGAGGCCGGCGTCGTCTTTGCCGAAAGATAACTCACAAAATCCCCTGTAGCATTTTAAGAAATTCTGTGATAATTGGAGTTAGGCGCTGGAAGGAGCGTTGTGACTTTTCGTCGGTAGCTTGGCGAAATGTCACGCAAGCGACCGGAGGCGACTAACTCCTTGTTATCACGAAAATTCTTAAATACTCTAAAGCATTGCAAGAAGACACGCCTTCTTCAAAGGCGGATAAAAAACTCCTCGCGCCGTTGCGTCATGCCAAAGCCCGTCCTTGCGGCGGGCTTTAGCATTGCCCCGGGCAATGATTCGCAAAAACCCGCTATTGCGTACTTCTGGTTTGACCTGAACAGCCAATATGCTTATTCTGGTGGGACTATAGATCTTGGGTTGTGCCGTCGCCCGCTTGCAGCGTATATTGTCGCGCCGAAAGGTAAATGCTTGAAAATCGCCATGTTTTCCTGGGAAGCGTTGGAAGGTATTGCCGTCGGGGGCGGTGCTGCATATGCGAGCCGCCTGGCGGGGGCATTGGCTGAAGCCGGACACCAGGTAAAGCTTTTCACCCGCCTTGGCCGCAACCAGGCCCTTAGGGAGGCGGTCGGCAAAGTCGAAATACACCGCTGCCCATGGGATGCGAGAAAGTCCTTTTTCGAGGAAATCACCGCTTTGGCGGGATCGTTCGAGCATTACTACCGCGAGGTCGTCCTCAAGGACGGCCCTCCCGATATCATCCATTGCCATGAGTGGCTGACAATCGAGGCCGGGCTCAAGGCGCTGGAGGCAAGCCCGGCCCGCTTCGCCGTCAGCTTCCACTCGACCGAGTGGAGCAGGACGGGAATTTGGCCGGACTCTGGGGACTCCGCCCGGATCGCGGGGATTGAACGCGCCGGCATCGAAAAAGCCGACGCCATCATCGCCGCCTCCTTCCAGGCGCGCCGTAAAATCGAGCAACAGTTTCATCCGCCGGACTGGAAATGCGAAGTCGTCTACCACGGGGTCGACCTCGAAGGCTTTGACAAACTCGATGCGGCGGCGGGGGCGCGGGCCAGGGAAAGGCTTGGAATCGATCCGTCCGCATTGATGGTGCTGTTTGCCGGCCGGTTTTCCCCGCAGAGCGGGGCCGACCTTGCTGCGGAGACGGCCGGGATCGTCAGTTCACGCCTGCCGCAGGCTCGGTTCGTCTTCGTCGGGTCTGGACGGCTGGAAAACGATATGCGCCGCCTTGCCGGGCCTGGCTCCGTCTTCGTGCCGCCGGAAGGGCGCACGGTCGGCCCCGAACTCTACCTTGCCTCGGACCTGGCGCTCGCGACATTCAGGCGCGACCCGAACGGTCGCGCCGTGCTGCCCGCCTGGGCAGCCGGGAAGCCGGTTATCGCCCTGTCGGGAACGGTACCGTCCGAGTTCCTCCTGGACGGCATCAACGGCCTGGTCGCCCAGGACAACCCGGAGCTACTGGCCAGGAGCGTCATTTCCCTCCTCCAGGACCCGGACCAGATGCGCTGGATGGGACGAAACGGCCGGGTGGCCGCAGAGACGGCGTTTACCTGGGCGGAGTCAGCCAAGCGCCTCCTTCGCGCCTACAACAGGCGTTCGACCCTCGCTCCATAATCCTGATTTTCCTACAAAAACCCTAACACCAAAGTTTTGCGAAACGGAAGCGGGTTCCGTGCGCAGTGAAAGCCAATCGCACTGGCTGCCGTTGTACCGGGTAACAACCGTACTACCGCCGCTTGTTTGGACAAACTATCCCTATCTGTAATTAAATTACACATTTTAACAAATTTTCTTACAAATATCTCTTGACTTCTGAAATTTTATTACATAATATCCCCTGTTGTCGCTTCGGGAATTTTTATACCCTTGAATCATGTGCGACTAAGGGAAAAACTTCTCCCTGATCTTGTAACGAAAATACAGTCGTGTAATTATTTCCATCCATCTCTTGTAAAAAAGTAACATAAATTTTCCCGTTTCTGTATAAACCGGAGTTGGCATGGGCTCTGTCGTCACCCGCATAAACAGCCACCTGCATATCCTGACCCCCAGCGAGGCCAAGGCGGCGGAATACTGCCGCAACCACCCGGATGAAGTGATCCGCAACTCCATCCACGAGGTGGCGAAGCTCGCCGGAGTCTCCGTCGCCTCCGTGAGCCGCCTCGCCATCACCCTCGGCTACCGCGACTGGAAGGACATGCGCCTCAGCCTCGCCCGGGATTCGCAGACCGGCGACAATCCGGTATATCCCGAGATCGAACGCGGCGACCCGGACGCGGACGCCATGAAAAAAGTCTTTGACGGCAACATCCTTTCCCTCAAGGACACCTTTGCCCAGCTGGACAAGCGTGCTTTCGCCAAGGTCGTAAAGGCGCTCGCCAAAACGGACCGCGTCGTCTTTTTCGGCAACGGCGGTTCCGGCTACATGGCGCTGGACGAAGCGCTGCGTTTTTCCCACCTCAACCTCGCCGCCGAGTGTTACACGGACGAGTACCAGATGATTATCCAGGCCTCCAAGATGAAAAAAGGGCAGATAGCCTTCGGCTTTTCCTATTCCGGGCGGACGCGCTCCCTCGTGGCCGCGCTGGAGGTCGCCCGCCGCAACCAGGCCATCACGGTCGGCGTCGCCAACCATCGCTATACCCCCTTGGAGGAAGTGTCGGACTATTTCTTCTACACCATGTTTCCGCGCTCGTCGGGGGGCATAGCCTCCCTCACCTCGCGCCTCGCCCTGCTGTCGCTGATGGATTGCTTTTACGTCCTGGCGGTGCAGCACGGCAGGATGGGCGTGACGGCGGAAAAAATCGACCGCAACATAGAAAAACACCTTCGCTATCCGCCCCGCCGCCGCGAAAAGGACAAGTCGGGCGGCAATGGCGGCAAAGTGCGAAAGACTGGAGCCAGTACATGAGTGAAACGCCAAAGATCCAGCTCAGGAACATCAGGAAAACCTTCCCCGGCGTCGTCGCGCTGGCCAATGTCAATTTTACTGTGCAAAAGGGCTCAGTCCACGTTCTCTGCGGCGAAAACGGCGCGGGGAAATCGACCCTCATGAAAATCCTGAACGGCATCTATTCGGCGGACGAGGGCGAAATCCTCATCGACGGCCGAAAGGTGGAGATACACAACCCCCAGGAAGCGCGCCAGCACGGCATAGCCATGATTTTCCAGGAACTGAACTATGTCCCCGAAATGACGGTGGAGGAAAGCCTGTTCCTCGGTTGCGAACCGCTCCTCGGCATCCCCGGCCTGCGCCGCGTCGACTGGAAGACAATCCGCAGGGAAAGCCTCGCCATGCTGAAATCCGAGGGCCTCTCCTACAACCCGACGACCAAGCTCCGCGACCTTTCCGTCTCGGACATCCAGATGCTGGAGATCACCAAGGCGATTTCCCGCGACGCCGACATCATCATCATGGACGAACCGACCTCGGCCATCACCAACCGCGAAGTCGAACGGCTTATGGAGAAAATCGACGAGTTGCGCAAAAAAGGCATAGCCATCATCTACATCTCCCACAAGATGGAAGAAATTTTCCGCATCGCCGACCAGATAACCATTCTCAGGGACGGCGAGGTCGTCGACTCGCAGCCGGCGGCAAAATACGATATCGACAAGGTGATCGCGCTGATGGTCGGCCGGACCATCACCAATGTCTACCCGAAAGAGCGGATCGATGCCGGGGACGTCATTTTCGAGGCCAAAAACCTCACGCGGAAAGGCGTTTTTCACAACATCTCGTTCAACGTCCGGGCCGGGGAGATTGTCGGCTTCGCCGGGCTTGTCGGCGCGGGGCGCACGGAGGTGGCCAGGGCCATTTTCGGCCTGGACCCCATCGACTCCGGACAGATTTACGTCAAGGGGGTGGAAACGTCCATTCGCCGCGTGCGGGATTCGATGCGGGCGGGGGTGGCGATGCTCTCCGAGGACCGCCGCCGCTACGGCATCATCCCCATGCGTTCCGTAAAGGAAAACGCCTCCCTCAGCAGTGTCGGTCTTTTCATCCGCGGCGGTTTCCTGCACGCCAATGAAGAGCGCATGACGGTCAGCCAGCGCTTCCAGTCCATGAACGTCAAAACGCCCACCCTGGATACGCCGATCCAGTCGCTGTCCGGCGGCAACCAGCAGAAAGTCCTGATCGCCAAGTGGCTGATGGCGGACCCGCAGGTATTGTTCATGGACGAACCGACGCGCGGCATCGATGTCGGCGCGAAATTCGAAATATACAAACTGATGACCGGCCTCGCCCGCGAAGGCAAGGGCCTCGTAATGATTTCATCCGAACTGCCGGAGCTTCTCGGCATGTGCGACCGTATTTACGTAATGGCCAAAGGCCAGATAATGGGCGAATTGACGGCGGGCGATTTTTCACAGGAAAAAGTGATGCGCCTCGCCACCGGCAATCAATAGACGGAAGTGAAGAGTTGAAAGTTAAGGGTGAAGAGTTATAAACCTGCCGCTCTTAACTCTTGACTCATAACTGCAATTGACGTTCAGGAGAAAAAATGTCGACCCACAAGCTCCTCAGGTTCATGAACAAATACAGCATCTATGTCATCCTGGTGGCATTGATGATTCTCTGCACCATCCTCAACCCGAACTTCCTGACCTGGCAAAATCTCGCCAACGTCTCACGGCAGATTTCCATCACGACGATCATCGCCATGGCCGAAACGATCCTCATCATCGGCGGCATGATCGACCTTGCGGCGGGAGCGGTGTTGGCGCTCGCCGGCGTGCTGTCTGTCGCGACATACAAGTTCACGGGGTCCCTGCTGCTGGCGGTCGTCGTCGGCATCGTCGTCGGCGTGATCTGTAACGCCTTGAGCGGCGTCGTGGTCGTCCGCTTCAAGACTCCCCCCTTCATCGCCACCCTGGCGATGCAGACGGCGGCGCGCGGCGCGGTGCTTCTCTATTGCGCCGGGCAAAACATCTACCAGGTCGGCGACTACGTCGTCCTCGGCAAGGGGTATATCGGCCCCATACCGACGCCCGTGGTGTTTATGCTTGTCGTGGTGCTTCTCACCTGGTACATCCTCCGCCACACCCGCTTCGGCAGGTACATCTATGCCGTCGGCGGCAACGAAGAAGCGGCCCGAGCCTCCGGCGTCTCCATCGGCTGGACCAAATTCAACGCCTACGCCATCTCCGGCGTCCTGGTCGGCCTCGCGGGCATCCTTTACATGTCGAGAAACTCCGCAGGCCTCCCCAACGCCGGGGCTGGACTGGAGTTCGAGGCGATGACTGCCGCAATTATCGGAGGCACGAGCTTTTCCGGCGGCGTCGGCACCGCCATGGGAACGCTCGCGGGCGGCTTCATCATGGGCTTCCTCAACAACGGCATGAACCTTCTCGGCATCCAGGCCTATGCCCAGCAGATCGTGCGCGGCCTTATCATCGTCCTCGCCGTCATCTGGGACATGTCGTCCAAACAGCGCAAATACCATGAGGACGACAACAAGGTAAGGAAAGCCGAGGAGAAAAAGTAGCGTTCCAAACCAGCACATGTGTTGCTGGAAAATTTATGCGAAGATTTTTTTCAGAGGAGAAAAGAATGACGAAGCTTGGTAAATTCGTGGCGCTGGTGATGGCAGTCGCCCTTTTCGCCGGCGCTGCCGGGGCGGGTGAAAAGTTCAAGATGGCCTACATCGCCAGGGCGCAGGGCGATTCGTTCGCCGCATGGCTCGCCAACGCCATCAGCGAAGAAGTGCAGAAGAACTATCCGGACATGGAAGTCACCGTCTTCGACGGCCAGTCCAACAACGAAACGATCGCCACCCACATCGAAAACGCCATCACCAACAAGTTTGACGCCATCCTGCTCCAGCCCTTCGACACCGAAGCGAACAAGGGCCCCATGATCCAGGCCCTCGACGCCGGCCTCGTCGGCGCGTGCGTCAACGTGACGATCACCGCCGACCCGCGCATCGGCAATGTCGACGCCAACCCCTTCGACCAGGCCGCCGTGAACTGCGAACTCGCCCTCAAGCAGGTTCCGCAGAACGCCAAGGCCGTCGTCCTCCTCGGCCCCGCCGGCAACCCGCACTCCCTTGAACGCCACCGCGCCTGGAAGGAAGTCTTCTTCGCCAAGCGCCCCGACGTCAAGATCGTCGGCGAACAGATCGCCAACTGGAACAAGGACGAAGCGATGCGCTACATGGAAGACTGGATCCAGGCCACCGCCGGCGACATCCAGGTCATCGTCAGCATGAACGACAACATGTGCGCGGGCGCGATCGAAGCGGCCAAGGACGCCAACATGAAGAACTTCCTCGCCTACGGGGTGGACGGCACCGCCGAAGCGTGCCTCCTCATCAAGGACGGCGACATGACCTCCACCTCCCTCCAGAGCGCCTACGACCTCGCGGAAGCCTCCGTGAAGCTGGTCCACAACATGCTCAAGGGCGGCAAACCCGACCTCATCATGATCGACTGCCCCCTCATCACCAAGGACAACGTCCAGCAGTTCATCGACATGCACAAGCGCGCCGGTCAGCTGTAACCAACACACTTCGATCGACGCAGTTCTCCTACAAGGCAGGGTCCGCCCCTGCCTTGTTCCGTTTCATTTTTCGGATCGATTTGCGCCATCCCATAAAGCAAAGGCGTGTGCCGTCTACTTTTATATTGGCGTTCTTTTTTTTTCACATATACTGTTGTAACGGCGATAGGGCGGGACACCCTCTCTGCCCTGTACTTACGGGCCATATTTTTCTCCACCCATTTCATCATTGAAGGAAGACGACAGATGAAACTTTCCCTCGGCGTGAAAAGCGATCCCATCGAATACCGTTACAGCTACGAATGGCTTTTCGACCTTATGGCCGAAGCCAAGGCGCCCTACCTCCAGCTCGGTTCTTTTACGGAGATGTTTTCCCTGGAGCCGGAATGGTTCGCCAGGTTGGGCGAAAAAGCCAAGGGGCGCGGCATCACCATAAAAAGCGTCTTCACTTCGCACCGGGAACTTGGCGGCCTTTTCAGCGGAGACCCGTCCCTCGGCCGGGTGGCGATCGAAAACTACCGCCGCCTCATCGATGTCGGCGCGGCCGTCGGCGCGGATTATGTCGGGTCTAACCTCGGGCGCTCCTTCCAGGACCGCTTTGACGAAAAGGTTCCCGGCATGGTCAAGAGCATCGAACACCTGAAAAACATGATGGCCTATGCCAAGGAAAAGGGCCTCAAGGGGCTTTCCGTCGAGCCCATGTCCTGCCTCGCCGAACCCCCGACCCTGCCGGAGGAATGCACCTCCCTCATGCTCGAACTCGGCAACTTCCACAAGGCCAACCCGAACACCGTGCCCTGCTATTTTTGCTCGGACATATCCCACGGCTATGCCGACGCCGAAGGCGTGGTGGTGCATGACAACTGGTCCCTGTTCAGGCACAACGCCCCCTGGACCTGCGAATTCCATTTCAAAAATACGGACAAAATCTTCAACTCCACTTTCGGCTTCAACCCGGAAGAACGCGAACGCGGCATTGTCAAACTGGACACCTTCCGCAATCTTATCGACGAAGTCGCCCCGGCCTTCCCGGTCGAACGGGTGGTCGGCTATCTCGAAATCGGCGGCCCCAAGCATGGCCGCGACTACTCTGACATCAACCTCGGCAAAGCCCTCAAGGAATCCCTGGCCGCGTTGAATGACGCGTTCGACTTTGCTCCCTAAGACGTGAAATAAAGTGAGGGAAAACATGTTCAGGATCATGACTGCGCGTGACGCGATCGACCTCATCAAGGACGGCGATTGCGTCGGGATCAATTCATTTCTCGCCTTGTCGAATCCGGAAACGCTCCATAACGCCATCACCGAGAAATACCGCGAATGCGGCAGCCCCGGCAACCTGCGCATGTTTTGCGCCGCCGGTTTCGGCGGCTGGGACCCGAACCGCTTCGCCGATCCCTATATCTCCATGGGGGCGGTGAAGGAAATTGTCGCCGGGCACTATGCCAGCATGCCCACCGCCATCAAGATGGCGCTTGAGGACAAAATCGAAGCCTACAACCTGCCTCTCGGCGCCCTCTCCCACGCGGTGCGGGCGGCGGCGGCCGGCAAGGACGGCTTATTGAGCAAGGTCGGGCTGAACCTGTTTGTCGATCCGAGGATCGGCAGCCCGGCGCTTAACGGCATTTCAAAAAGAAAACTGGTCAGCCTGGTGGAAGTGGACGGCGAGGAATACCTCTATTACAAGACGCCGAAAGTCGACATCGCCTTTATCAAAGGGACGACCGCCGACCCGAACGGCAATATCAGTTTTGAAAAGGAATACCTCACCGTCGACGCCCTCGCGCTCGCCCAGGCCACAAAAGCCAACGGCGGCAAGGTGATAGTCCAGGTCGACCGGGTCAGCCACATTTTCCCGCGTCCCCGCAACGTCATCGTTCCCGGCATCCTTGTCGACGCCGTGGTCGTCGATGAGAACGCGGAGCAGGCGGCGGCCTATTTCCCCGCCATGTCCGGAGACATCCATGTGCCGCCTTCACACATGGACTATTACATGAGCCAACTCGCCACCTCGAAGCGCAAACGCACCGACAATGACGACGCCCCCGATATCATCGGCGAACGCGCGGCGCGCGAACTCAGCCCAGGCCAGGTGGTGAATATCGGCATCGGCATCCCCGAGATGGCGGGAAAATACGCCTCCCGCCAAGGGATACTCAAGGACATCGTCACGACGGTGGAGGCGGGCGGCATCGGCGGCTTGCCTGCGCCGGGGGTCGCCTTCGGCGCGACTATCGGCGCGGACATGATTTCCGACATGGCGGTGCAGTTTGATTTTTACGACGGCGGCGGGCTGGACATCTGTTTCATGGGCGGCCTGGAAGTGGACCGTTTCGGCAATGTCAACGCGCACCAGTCCAGTTCCGGTTTCGTCGGCATCGGCGGCTTCGCCAACATCACCACGGCGGCCAAGGCGGTGGTGTTCTGCCTGACGTTCACCGCAAAAGGGCTGGTAGCGAAGCGGAACGCCAATGCAGTGGAAATACTCCAGGAAGGCGGAATTCCGAAGTTCAAAAAGGAAATAGCCGCTATCAGCTTCTCCGCCAAAAACGCGCTGACGCGCGGGCAGCGTGTCCTGTACGTTACGGAACGCGCCGTCTTCACGCTCACGCCGGACGGCATCAAGTTGATCGAAGTGTATCCCGGCATCGACCGCAAGAGTCAGATCGAAAGCGTGTTGGATTTCGACTTGTAAACGAGTTCGGCGGCATGGACGCTTACCTCCGATTATTCCCCTTGCCCTGGCCCTCGCGCCCTTGGGAGTGCGAATGTTAGGGTAAGAGGAAGCGGCATTTCACCGCTTCAGCCGGTAAAACGCCATGGAAAGAGTTTGGCTTCCTCGGCATAGTCAATGCCTATTCGTACGCTTTCCCGGATGGTGGACACGCTTTTGCGCCGCCCGCCTATCTGTTCACAGATATATAGCCTGTCGCCGTCAAGCGGCTCTAAGTCAAACAACCGGTCGATAGCCAGGGCACAACACAATTTTCCCGGTCCGTTTGTGAGATTCTTGCGTTGCTGTTTTGTCAACTCGGCCGGACTTTTACCATAGCGATTGCCGGTCGCCATGTCCAGGCTTTCCAAAACTTCAATCCCGCGCAATAAAACAGCGGCAGGCGCGCTTTCCTTCCCGGTCACCGCGTTCAGGCAATAGTACCGTCCATAAATCAAATAGACATGGGCTATGCCGCCATTGCGAAACAGCGGCTCGTTCCTGGCGGTCCGCCTGTCGCCGAAGGCATGGCAGGCCTTGTCGATCGCGCCGTCGTAGGCTTCCACCTCGTTGATTCGCCCGACAATCCTGCCTTCCGCCAATTCCCTAACCAGAAAGCAGCCGACCAGCTTTCTCGCCACGGTGAGGACTGCATCGGCATAAAACCTCGGGGAAAGCTTTTTCATTTCTAGAAGTCGTCGTCCTCGTCCAGCGGGATGATGCTGGCGGGCGACATGGTCTGCACATTTTTTCCCCTGGACGCGACGGGACGCGCGCCGCCGCTTGAGCCGTGCGTCAATTGCAGCATTTTCTTGCCTTGCCCGACCCTCGCATTGCCGCTGGCGCTGTCGTGCGGCCGCACATACCCGGCACCCTTGACCATGCCGACAAGTTCATCGATCAGGGAGTTCAGGGACGCGGCCTGGGTGGTCAGGTCTTCGGCCGCATTGGACGCTTCGTCGGCGGCCGCGGCATTGGTCTGGGTCAGCCGGTCCATGTGGCCCATGGAGGTATTGACCTGGTCGACGCCGTGCGCCTGCTCGGTCGTCGCCTGGGCGATTTCCTCAATCAGCCTGGCAACGGCGTGGGAGCCTGCCTCGATTTCCTTGAAGCTGGTATCGAGGGTGCCGGCGATTTCGGAGCCGTGCTTGACCCGGTCGATCGTCGTTTCGATAAGCTGGGTAGTGTCACGCGCCGCCTGGGCGGAACGCCCGGCGAGGTTCCTGACTTCCTCCGCGACCACGGCAAAACCCTTGCCCGCTTCGCCGGCGCGCGCCGCCTCGACCGCCGCGTTCAGGGCGAGGAGGTTTGTCTGGAAGGCTATGTCCTCGATTGTTTTGATGATCCTGCTGATCTTGTCCGCGGAGTCGTTGATCTCAGCCATTGCGTTCGACATGTTGGATACCGCTTCCGATCCGGTGGAAATGAGGCGGTTGTTGTTCTGCGTGGTCTGGTTTGTCGTGCTCGCCGTTTCCGCGTTGTTCCGGGTCGTGGTCGCCATTTCGGAAAGGGTGCTGGAGGTCTCCTCCAGCTGCGCCGCCTGTTCGCGAGCGCCTTCCGCAAGGCTTTCGCTGGAGTGGGACACCGCGCTCGCCGCGCCGTTCACCCGCGACGCGCTGCCGGTAAGGTCATGAATGACATGGTCAAGCTGGCCGATGACATTGCGGATAACCAAGGTCACCAGGATAAGCGTCACCACCAGACCGACAATAGACACGACAAGCTGCCAAAACACCGACGAACGGAAAGTGGATTCGCTCAGCACCGTCTGCGTCTCGAAGTCCCGCTCGGCGGCGGTAAAGATGCTGCCGATCAGTGCGTCGGCGGCTGCGCCTTGCTCGCGGCCCTTGGTCTCCGCGACGATGAATGCCTTTTGGTCCTCGTTCTGCTGGGCGGTGCGCATCGTTTCCCGGCAAAGGTCGCGGGCTTTCGCGAAAAGCCCGGCAAACACTTCGCACTGCGCGCGGATGGCCGACGGCAGCTTGACGCCTTTTCCGATGAAGTCGACTGCAGGCTGCAACGCGGCGACCAGGTCTTCGGCTTTCTTGACCAGGGCGTCGATCTTGGCCTGGTCGACGTCGAGTACCGAATCCTTTTCCAGGTTTTGCAGTGCATATATGTTGGCGCGCACGGCATTGACCCGCTCAAGGGTCGGCCGTGCCGCGAAGGCGCTCGATTTGGTAAGCATGGCCGCCACCTGGTCCAGCGACGTGATGCATTGGGCAAAAGCGTCGCTGGATGCGCCAAGGGACAACGCCCTCGCCGTGGCGGCGCTGTTCCTGAGCGCTTTTGTGGAAATTTCCTTGTTCACCTCCATGACGTTGTTCCAGGCCTGGCGCAATTTGTCGGCATCCTGCTTGCCGCCGAGGCGTTCCAGCTTGGCGAATTCGTCTGTCATGCGTTTTTGGATGCCGGCGAGGGAATTGGCGATCCGTTCCCTTTCGGATTGTTGGGTCAGGAGAAGGATGTTGCGCTGGGCCAGGTCGTTTTCGCGGAGGATATTGCGGATTTCCCCGCTGACGACGACGCGTGGCGCGGAGACGGTCGCCACACGCTGGACAATGCCGTTGACCCGTCCCAGGTTCACCAGGCTCATCACCAGGATAAGAATCGCCACGACAAAAAGGACCGAAATGGAAAGCGCGATTTTTCTGCTTATACGCATGGTAGTCATTCCTCATTCGCAAGTGTTATGTATGTTAAGACCCAAAAAGGCCGCATGGATAAAAAGAGTCAACGCAGATACTGATCGACAACCAATTCCAGGGTAACCGGCTCCCGCTCCTCGATTTCGTCAATCATCTGGTTGAGAAATTCGCGCAGCCTCGGCTGGTCGTGGGGCAAGCACATGCTAAGAGGGTCGTCGTATTCGTCAAATATATGGAGGAAATAGCGCTCCGCCAGCGCGGGATTCGTGTCCATCCCCAGGAAGAGGGTGAACCCGTCGTCTATGACCAGATGCGCCCGGCCTTCAAGAACCGCACTGACAATGGCGTTGAAATCGCCCTGCGGCGTATCGACGCGGTTGGCTTTGGGCATGAGTTCCTCATGGACAAAATCATAGGCGCTGTCCTGGGTCAATGCCGCCTTGACGTCAGGGCGGTTCAGGTCCGCCGGTTCAATCGCGTCTATGCCGTCCTTCTCCAGCCCGACCAGGTCGATGACCATGGCGACGCGGCTGACAATATACGGCTTGGTGAAGTCCACCAGCTCCCGCCGCGCTTCGGTGTCGGAAAGGTTGCTCAGGCCGATATCGGCCTTTCCTTCGTTGACGACGCGGCAGACTTCGTTGTAGTCTTCGCCGAGGCGCAATATCTCCAGCTCGACGCCGAGGCGGTCGGCGATAGTCTTCGCCAGGTCGACTTCATATCCGACCCATTCGCT
Organism: Planctomycetota bacterium; assembly: GCA_036745875.1. GTDB lineage: Bacteria > Planctomycetota > SZUA-567 > SZUA-567 > SZUA-567 > DAIOFH01. Next base: position 47,255 of record DAIOFH010000010.1, read on the forward strand.
TTTCCCGTCTTTTTGCACCTTCCAGAAAAATGGCGGCTGTTCGGCGCCGACCTGCGCCACGACAACCCTGCCACGCTGTTTTATCTCGTCGATAATATCGCCCGACAACGCGGTTTGACAAAGCCACAGTAATCCAGCCATCACCAATACGGTACAATTCCGTATTGTTCGGTTCCAATAAGGTATGCCCATTATCAAAGTCCATTCTGTAAAGGATTTTAACGTTTATACCGCCAAAGAACGCTATTTACCGATTCACAGGTGATAAAGCAACAAAAAAGTGCATGTAACGAATTAATATCACCAACAATTAGTTGTATTATAGTCTCAGAGGCATTTA
>DAIOFH010000011.1:0-47523 GCA_036745875.1 Planctomycetota bacterium
CCCGGGCGGCTGCGTCGGCGGCGGCGGACAGCCTCTTGGCCCCAGCCGGGAGGATATCAAGAAACGCCTCGACACCCTGTATGAAATCGACGGTTCGGAAAACCCGGACAGGCGTCTGAGCCATATGAACGAAGAGGTCAAGCATCTTTACGAAGACTTCCTCGGCGCGCCTTTGGGGCCGATGAGCCACGAGCTCCTGCATACCCATTACCATGCAAGGCCCGTGTCCAGGTAGGGACGCAACCAACAAAGAACGATTACGATATGGAGATACATATGGCCAGCACAATTCTTTTTGTCGACAAGGATACGCTGTTTGTCGAGCAGATGCGGCAGCGCTTCCTTTCCCTCGGCTATCGGATCCTCGTCGCCCGCAGCCAGGCCGAGGCGGAGCACATCGTCAATTCCACCCGTCCCGACGTGGTGGTGACGGAGGTCACCCTGGAGCGCCAGGATGGGGGTTTTTGCCTCGCCTGGATGGTGAAGAAAAAATATCCGGATGTGCCGGTGATCATCGTCTCGTCCGTCACCTGGCATACGGGGCTGTATTTCAGCCTTTCCACTCCGGAAGACAAAAACTGGATCAAGGCCGACTACTTCCTCGACAAGCCTATCCGGGCCGAGGAACTTGAATCGGTGGTCTTCACGCTGCTTCACAAAACGAAAGCGGTGTAGGCGTAGGCGGGAAAAGCCCAAGCCCAAGTTCAAGGACAGGTTTCTCCGGCCGCCCAGGTTGCGCCACTACCCCGCACAAGCAAACTGTAAAAAAAAGCCCTACCCGGCGTGAGCCGGGTAGGGCAATGTTTTGCCGTCCCATGGAGGGACGACCGACCCCGATCAAGCTTCAGGCATAGGTGTCAACCATCATTCCCCTGGCTTCGGAAGCCGCCCGCGCGCCGTTTTGGGCGACACGTATCGGGAGCAGCTTTTCGGCCATGTCTGTTTGTGCCTGGTGAGCCATGTTCAGGGTTCGCAACCCCACTCCTACCATGCCGCTGGCTTGATAGGGGGAGGCACTGCCAACACCATTCATGCCCATATCCAACTCCTTTATAGGCAATACCGCTGGTCCGCTAATTCGGACCGTCAACCATATGTATTAGCGGTCGAATACACGCCGACTTGAGTGAAAAACCGAAATCTCCTGATAACTTTCCAGTGGAAACGCACCTAAATCAATGATTTTGGAGCCTAGTTGTTTTTAAAAATGGGTATTTTTATCCCATAGGTTACTGTCATGCCGCCCGCATCCCGCCTAATAGATATTGTCCACATCTCCGCTATCGACCCGCATAATTTATGCAATTTTCTCGTACACTGTTAATGGATTGTGGGGAGAATCGCCAAAACCACTGTAACCGAGGCATAGCGACGGTCATTGCGATCCGGGACAGCGTATACGGCTTGATTGTGGGAACCTGGTCACTATTTCGAATTTGGATAAACCAGATGAAAAACAAGTTGCGGACCAAAAATTTTGAAATTTCGCTTAGGGATTTCTTTTAGCGTTTGTGGTGTTTGGAGTAAATCCTGAAAATACGGAATGTTGGCGTATATCATCAGGTTTGGCTTGACGCAGTTGCTTGGGGGGAAATGTCTGGAAATTATTTTTTGAAACGTCCAATTTTGTCAACTAATTTCGGATATACGGTAATTTGACTTACTATGATTAAACCAGTTAATTTCTGCACGAACCCGTATGAAAAATACGCAAAAAAAGCGTTTTTCCGGCCTAATAATGAGTTTACGATTTCGGTGGATTATTTTTTGAATGCAGATAGACGCCAAACGTGAAGTGTATGAAGAGCCATGTATTGAAATGAAAATCAACTAATTTCGGAAAGCCGAAAAAATTAGTTTGAAATTGTCCCGGATAAAACTACCATTTCACATAACGATACTATACAAACATGGTATCGGATGCACGCGGGGAAAACTTTAGCAAAAAATAAAAAAAAATATTCCCCCTCCAGAAAAAATCTGGAGCAGTTATTCAAAACGATGTAAACAACACATTTATTGTGCTGTCGCATGGATGCGATAAAACCGTAGTCGATGAAGCATATCGATCTTCTGGCAGGGACGTCAGAATAGATAGATATGCGCTCTTGTCGGCTAGGCAGGTTTTATCGCTTTTTTTATGGCGTTAGCGCCATAGCCTATAAATAACACATGACCAGATTTGATCTGGCTATGTTTATTGAACTATAAATACAAATATCCCGTTTCCACTTTTAAGAAATACTAAAAGCGTGGCCAGGGATGGTGTGTACCTATAGAGTAAAAGCGTTTTCTTTGTCTTTTGCGATAGCTGTTTTCCTTTTCAGGCAGCTGGCGGAAGAATATTCCGCCGCTACTGAGAAAAAGCTGAATAAACGGAAATAAATTCCTTTTTCAGCAAAATAACGGCAATACAACGCAATTGGGCAAAACGACTGCCAATATCTACCGTGCGAACAAGCGTTCGCGAAAAAATAAAATCTTTTACAAGGAGGCTGCCTATACGGTAACCAGGACAAACTAATCCCTCACCACTATTCTGCATGGATGCGGCAATATACACCTCGGGCGTTTCTACCCGGAGCAACTGGCAAGGATGCTAGCCATACTGCTCAGGGCAAAGGCCTTACGAGAACGGGTGTATGCCGCTTTCTTTTTGCCTTCGCGAACAGGTTCCGATAATTCCGGAAATCCTGGCAGGGATTATTGTCTTCACAACTCCTTATACGAATTCGAAACCCTAATGGAGGAACGCGTATCGCCAATAACTGACGACTAAAAACCTCACTGCAAGCTTTTACCCCCTCATTGCGGGAGCATGGACTGGAATCGATGCCCGCATGAGGGAGCTCCGGCAACTATCTGACGAACTGGTCAGCAATAGTCAGGGGAGTTGAACACTTATCGGACGCTATCTTAGCGGACTCAGAGGATGTTGTCAAGACCCTATATACATAATCTTGCGAAATTTTATTGTGGATGATCCAAATGTGCCCAGCAAGCGGGGATGACGTCTGCGAATCAATAATCAGGGATGATCGGGAGAGGGTTATGAAACAAACCAAAAGAGGATTCTGTACTATCCTATTGCGATTCTTAGGTGCGTTTTTAATGTGCTGTGCTTTGAATTCCGCATTGGCTATTGACGTGACTCAAAATTCTGAACCAGACAATACCACTCCTTACAGACTCTATGGTTGGACTTATGATGTACAGGGGGCGGCTTCAGCTACATCTAATCCTGGTGCTTGGACAATGCGAGATGGTAGATTATATCAATCCGTATTTTTGGGCTACCGGGGAAATAATAGTACGTTCCCTTGTTACCAATGGCAGGAGCAAGATTGGCCTACGGCCGGGTATGTGAATATTACTACTGGCGGTGTACAGACTAACAAAAATGGTGGTGTGTATACAACTACAAGGCCAAATGTTACCAACGGCGCACACGATTTACGAATCACAAACACTGGTCGGGTCGATGGTGATATCATTTTCGCTTCCAACAACCCTAATAACATTCTAACAATAGACACGGGTAGCGGAACTGCCATGTCAGCGGGCTCTTCGATAAATGTGGTTTGTGGCACAGTCAGTATCGAGAATGGAAAGGTACTTGGCACGATTACGGATGATAGCGGCGGGGTAGGAACAACTACCATTACCAAGATTGGAGGCCAGATCGGTGACAACGCTAATGACACCGCAAACGTAACACTGACCGGAACACAAGATAGTTTTACGCAATCCGATGGCAGCATTGAGGGTGCAACCACTATTTCAATGAAAAACAGTGGCATAACCTATCGTAACAGCTTCAACAATCAGACCAATGGTAAGATTATCGGAAACGCCACCTCCGGAACGGCTCTCAAGGTCACCATGACGGAGGGCGGCAACACCTTTTCCCAAAGCGGAAATAATGCCTCCATTACTGAAAAAGTCGAGATCCTCATCACCCGTAACGCGTCCACTGACAGGACCCTCGCCGAGCAGCTTAACAACGTGCTGAACGTGTCTGATGCCTCCTGGATCGCCGATGCGGGAGGTAACAAGGCGGACGCAAAACCGACGATAACTATGCAAGGCGGCTTGGCCTCGATAAATCAATTTGGCAGCAGCAAGATCAATGGCACTACCACAATCACCACGGAGGGCGCATATTACTCCATCAACGCGCTGGGACAACGTGAATACACGGGAAACAAATACACGCAATCCGGCACAGCATCAGTGAATGAAAATGTCCAGGTCTTTATGAAGGATGGACACAGCACCTACGAACTGACGGATTCCGCCAGCGTCAACAGCGGTATACTCACCGGTGGCGTCGATGGCGATGGCGTCCGCGTTTCCATGACCGAGGGGGACAACCGCTATCTCCAGCATGGCTCTTCTTCCATCAACTCCGTCGGGAATAGTGAAACCATTATCAGCTTCACAGGCGGCTCAAACAGCCTTTACGGCATGTATGAAAGCGCCACTATCAATCAAAACACCACCATCGACTTGAAAACCGCCGAGAATAACCGCTTCCACATGTTTTACACCACCGGCGACACGGACGGTGTCGCCACGTCACTCAAGATCGCCGACAACTCCACCGTCAACATGGATCAAGGCTCCAGCGAAGGGAATTACTTCCTCATGGAAGCGGGCACCATCAGTTCCAGGGGCGCACTCGTCAACTTTGCCGCCGGCACCAATGACGGCAACGTCATCAACATGAATGGTGCGGGCACCAACAAAAACGTGTTCACCCAACTCGGCGGCCGCGTCTCCTACGCGGGCCAAAACTCCGGCACCACCGTCAAAGATACCGCCAAAATCAATCTGAACGGCGAAAAAAGTACTTTGAACATTTTCGAGCTTTCCACCACCAACGACGTCGATAACGCCGCCTACAACGACTACACCGTTTACATCGGCTCCAACGACAGCGTTGACGCCACCAACAACACCAGCATTCACGGCATCTACCACCAGGATGGAGGACGCAAGAATAACTATGTCACCATCACCGGCGGACAGAACCTTTTCTGGGTGAGCGGCTACGCGGACTATGATGCGGACACCGTGATCAATCCCGGCTCCGGTACCGTCACCGGCAACAACGTGGCGGTGATCGATCTCAAACCCAGCACCACTCCCGGCACCCAAGGCCATAGCCTGCTAAGTTCCCGGGTCGGCAGCAATCTCGATACCGTACACACAACGGACCCCGCCTTTACGGGCACCCTGGACATGAGCAACACCAAGAGCGGGTCGAACAACATTTTCCTGGCGAACGGCGATGTCTACGGTGATATAACCACCAGCGGCGAAGCCGCCAGCGGCAGCAAATCCGTCACCAATGTCTATGTCGGCTATGTAAACGAAGATTCCGGAAACAACCAGGGATATAACTGGTACTATAACAACGACTACGATCTCACCAAGCTCTCGTCAGGCGTCATTCCAAACAACGGCGATACGCATGCCGGACCGGAGCTCGGGCCCTACTTCGGGATGTCCTACATTAACCAGACCGCAAATAACCACCTCGAAGTCAAAAGCATCTTGGGCGGCGGCGGCGACATGCACGTCCAGGTCACGGCCGGCAACGCCTACAACATCAAGGGCATTGTTGGCGCAGCCGACGACGTCATCGACGCGGGCATGTTCAACGTCGCCTCGGGCTCGCTTCCCTACAACTACCCCTACATGATTTCGAACCTGATCTATCGTGAAGGGTTCGCGGCGAACGCTTCGGCAAAATACTCCTGGATTTATCAGGGCACGACCAGCCCCGGCGCACTTCCCACCAACACCAACCATGACTACAGGGATTTCAGGTACACCACCCACTTTTCCAACGACCGCAACTACCAGGTCTACAGCGTCCTCAACCAGGACCTGGTCAATGTCGGCGCATACGTGGACGACAGGAACAACGGCGCCTACCTTTTCCACAGCCCCACCAACGTCACCATCGGCGCGATCACTGACAAGTGGACGCTGGACAACAGCTATGGCGCCATTGACCTGAGTTCCACCACCGAATTCATGCCAGTCATGTGGAGCAGCAATGGCACTGTATTGCGGGACAATCATACCACGCTTTATTACGATAACCCCGCCAATTATGGCCCCCATACCTACAGTGAATTTTACAAGGGCAAACAGGCGCAAATCACCGCCGGTATGGTCAATGTCTACGCCGGCAGCAAGCTGACGATCCATCAAAACTTCGATGCCACCGACGCCTCCCTCGTCGCATTCAACCAGTCCGACGAGAATGACGCCAGGCGCAATATCATCGACAACCTCAATATCATCGGCGCGCCGGATGAAAATGAAGAAGACTGCGAGGATTGCGGCTACACGACCAAGGCCGATCACAGGGCTATCGTCACCCTCGACCGCACCACTATCCATACGCTCACCGACGGCGTCGCCATCACCCACTACCAGGACAGGAAAAACGCAGGCTATACCACGCGCGACAGCATCACTTCCAATGTCGTCGTCGGCACCAACGGCATCCTGCAGGGCTTTGGCGAATTCAAAAGCGCCACCGACCACTCCCCGAAGCATGCCAACGTCATCGGTGATGTGGCGGTGCTCGCGGGCGGCATGATCCGGCCCTATGACGGTGCGGTCCAGGACGAAGTCACCGGAGAACAGACCAGCGGCATTTTCGTAATGCACGGCAACGCCCTCTCTGGCAAGCCTGGTTATTCCCCCACCTTCTCCAAAGACATCACCAACCTCATGGGCGTGACCATGAAGATCGACGGCAAGATGTATTTCGAAAGCATGTCGCGGCTTTCCACCCGCCTGTTCGCGGTCGAGGACGGCGACAACGTCCTTCGCGTCATCTCGGACGGGAGGGATACGACCATCGGCAACGACCGCTACACGCCCCTTGGCGAGATCGCCACCGTGCGGAAGTACTGGGGAGACAGCCTCGAAGTGACCAAGGAAATAGACTTCAATGAAGTCGCCTACAGCAGCATCTATCTGCAAAACGGCGTATTCAACCCGTTCTCCCCGGCCGAACTGGCCGCGGGCGTCTCCTCCGCGGGCGAACCCATCGCCAGCCTCTTCAACAAGCGGATCGGCGACCTGTCCGTCTGGCAGGGCGTCTCGCAGCACCATAAGGTGCAGTACGTGCCGACCTTCGGCTTCGTGAACGAACTGTACAGCAAGCTGAACTACCAGATTTACAGGGGCGACGACCAGACCGGCGAACAGACCTACTACTACCAGGTCCTTTACGCCGACTCCGGCGCAGACCGCATCGCCGCGCTGGAAGGCATGCCCGACGCCAACCACATCTTCAACCGCGACATCCTCTTCTCCGACATGCTCGGCAACTGGAGCTTCGAGAAACAGGACGGCGGCAAGGGCGTGGTGCTCCGCTTCCGCCAGCTGGCGAAACACCCGCAGGACGGCGGCATCGCCATCGAAGAAAAGATCAGGAACTCCAGGGAAGTGGCGTTGAAGCTGGATGAAATCCGCTATCCCTTCCTCACAGCCTACAACATGGCCGATTCCAGCCTGCAAGGCCTGTTCCACGCCGACCCGTCCCTGGACGGGGACACCACGGCTGACGGCCAGTCCGGCGTCAAGTACGAAACGCCCTACCAAAATGGAGCCAACAACGAAGATCCGTACTACGCCTACGGCGGCAACCCCTACGACCGCTCCGGCTTTGACGGCGACATCGAGACCTACTACCGTGACAACCAGGATCGTTTCAGCAACTACCGGGACGTCTGGGTCAAGGACATCAGCAACTACCTCCATGCGCTGCAGCTGAACCTCGGCAGCGCGTCGGAAATCCACCATTCCCTGCGCCTCCTGTCGGCGGAACCCTATGCCAGCCAGGCGTCGGCGGACCTGCAGGCCATGAACATGTTCATCGGCAGCCGCGAAAGGAACGGCGTCTCCGCCATGTTCCTCGTGGAGAAGAACAAGGAACCGCAGCCCGACCCGGATCCGGACAACTACTACGGCAACTTCGTCGACCCGATCGCCAAGGACGCGCCCGCCGGTTACGTCGACAACCCGACCCGGTTCTGGGCCACCGCCCTCGGGTACCATACCTACAGGGACGGCATGGGCGACGAATACGGCTTCGACACCCACGCCAGCGGCATGCAGATCGGTTCCATCAAGGAAAAGGGCGATATATACTACGGCGTGACCGCAGGCTACACCCGCTCCAGGAACAGCTGGGAAGAGCTCCAGGCCGTCAACCACACGGACAACTACATGGGCGAGGCGATTTTCGGCATCCACCAGGACTTCGGCTTCGTCGAGGGCCACGTGAACTACGGCGAGTCGAGGCACAGGATGGTGCGCGACCTTACCCAGGGCTCGTACCTGAACGGCGGCGAATACGACGCCTACATGGATTGCGACACCACCGACAACTACTTCAACGGCGTCTACCAGGCCGAACACACCGGCAAGTACACCAGCCTGACCCGTGGCGGCGGCCTGCGCGTCGGCATGCAGAAAGTGTTCTTCGGCAAGTGGCTTTTCCTGCCGACCCTGGGAGTCCGCTACATGGATGTCCGCAACAAGGACGCCTTCACGGAAAAGGGCAAGGACATCGACGCTTTCCGCCTCGTTTTCGGAAAGGGCGCCATCAAGCGCAAATCCCTGCAGATCCCCGCAATGGTGCGCATAAGCCGCAGCATCGGCTTCAACAACGGCGGCCCGACCATCATCACCCCGGAACTGCGGCTCGGCGCGACTGTCGAATGCCTGGACAGGAACGGGAAGATCGAGAACTTCAAGTGGATAGGCAACCCCATCCCGAACCGCTACATGAAGGCGTGGGGCCTGAAGGAGGACCGGGTCCAGTACCAGGTCGGCGCAACCATCGAAGTGTCCAGGCGCGGCCGCTTCTACGCGGCGGTCAACTACGACCTGCACTTCGACGACAGCTTCTCCTCCTATAACCACAGCTTCTCGCTCCAGAGCGGCATCAACTTCTAGCGCGTTTTCGGAAAAGGCAGGCCCTCTCCGGCGTTTTCGGGCTCAACTGCGCCAACCAAAACGCGCAAAAGGGAAGGGTCAACCATTCGCGAAAACGCTATAACGATTGATTAAGGCGATTATTTACATAAAAGGATTTGAAAATGAAAAAGATTCTTCTGGTGTTGGTGTTGTTGATCACGGCCCCCATGGCGATGTCCGCCGACGACATGCCGCCGACCCTGTTCCAGTCCACCGGGATGAACAAGGTCAAGGGCGAAAAAAAGAGCAAGGAAAAGGCGTCGAAATTCATCACGCAGTCATCGGCTTCGGCCTCGACCCCCGCTCCCGCGCCCGCCCCGGCGCCGGTGCTGACGGCGTCCGCTCCCGTCGCCGACTGCCCGGCTCCCGCGGCGGTTGACGCCTGCAACGTATGCGCCGCCCCCGCCCCCGTCGCCGCCTGCACATTGACCCCGGCCTGTTCCGGCACAGCCTCGTACAAGGTGAAGGAAGTTCCGGTGAGGATGGTCGTCGAGGAGATGAAGCTGGTGCCGGTGAAGCGGAGAATCGTCGAGGAAGAGACATACATCGTCCAGGAAAAGCGCTCCGCCACCTACCCGGAGACCCGCACCCGCACCGCCAAGCGTACTATCGAAGTGCCTGACACCAAGATGGTGACGGAAGCGATGATCGCGGAGGTGAAGCCGGAATACGGCAAGTCCATACGCCTCGCGCGCGGCGTTGAACGCAACGTCAAGGTCTACAACCGGAAGGAAGTGGAGCAGTACGAGGAAAGCTACATCACCCAGGTGAAGTACAACTACACCGTCCCTGTCGCCAAGACGCGCAAGGTGACGAAAAGCGTGGATGAGCTCAAGGTGGTTCCCGTCCGCCGCGTCGTCAAGGGCACGGAAATGCGGTTGGTGGAGCAGAGGTAAATTCGAGGAAGAAAAACCCGGCAGGATGCCGGTTCAACGCGCAACTTCTAACGGAGGAGGGCTGCAGCTGCTTCGGCGGCTGCAGCCGCGTCATTGACAGCCGGTGTTTTGGAAAAATTCACTGTTCTAGCCTGCCACGACCGTACGCTATTTTTCGAAGTCGCGATCCATGCCGCAGTGCCATTCCCGCGAGCTTTACAATTCGCTGGCGACGATTATCAGCTTCGCGGGTTTGTCCGTGTTATTACGCGTATAATGAGGCAGCGAAGAGTCGAAGCTGCCGCTGTCGCCGGCGTAGATGGTGTAACTGACATTGTCGATGGAGATGATCAGCTCCCCCTCCAGCACATAGAAATATTCTATCCCCTCATGCTGGAAGAGCGTTCCTTCCTCGTTGCCGGGCGGAAAATTCACCAGCAGGAATTCCATCGGAGTGGTCCTGGACGGCGTCAGGATGTTGTACCAGACGTCGTTTCCCGGCATATTGATTCTCTTATTCGTTCCGGCGCGGACAATAATATCGTTCTCGCGGTTGATTGACGAGTCCATGTCGAAGAAGGAACTGAGGGTAATCCCCAGCGCCTCCGCGATCCTGCTGAGCGTTTGCAGGGACGGCAGCGCCTCTCCCTTCTCCACCTGGCTGATCATGCTCCTGGTGATTCCGGTGATGTCGGCCAGTTTTGCCATGGTGTAATTTTTCTGCTGTCGCAGCTGGGTGATGCGTACCGCAACGTCCCTGGCAATATTTTTATCCAATTCCTTGGTCTCCTCGTCCTGTAGGATCGTGTTGATCATATCTTAACTTTCCGTTTATTTTATGCACGTACAATTTCAATCCCGAAGGGCGGGGCATTGCTCTACTTTCCCCTATGTATGGCTACAAGATTCGCCAGCGCCGTCCAAATGAACGAGACTCCGAAGGCGCACCCCATGCAGACGAGATAATTCCCCACGCCGCCGCTGCTGAGGAATGGGGCGACCACGGTGGGAATATAGGCTGTGCCGTGGATGCCCAGCATACTGGCGAGCCCGCCGCCGACCGCCGCCGCGAGCATTGTTCCGACATAGACGGCCCTGCTGGACAAAATGTAAGGGTAGGACGCTTCAACAAAGGTGCCGTAGAGAATGTTGAGCTTCAGTCCCTGCCTGGCGATCGGAGCCGAGTTTTTCGTGACCGGCAGGAAGCTGTTCGCGAACATGATCCCCACCGAAACGGTGACCAGGCAAACCATGTCGATCGCCCCGAAGAAGCTGAAGCCCGTTTCGCCCATTTCGATAAAGACAAGCGGCAGAATTATCTGGTGATAAAATCCCCTTAGAATGCACAGCCACATCAGCAACCCGAGCACCGCGCCAAATCCGAAGGGAAGAAATCCCGTCAGGAAGTGGATCGCGTCGATGATGAAATCGGTAACCAACCTGGAGGCGGGCAGCAGAAGATAATGGCTCAGTGCTCCGCCCGCCAGGCCGCCGACACAGCCGGACACGACATTCACCATTGTCCCCGGCATCCGCAGCCGCAGGGAAAACGTCGCCAGATAATAGGTGAATACCCCCGCGACAATGCCGGCCAGGAGCCCGCCGATGGTGCCGCCCTCCATGCACATGAGCCCCGCTATGACCCCGGTGGCGCAGCCGATTTCGTCCATCCCGGATATTTTTCTGGCAGTAAGGACGGAAAGGATGACGGGGATCGCGTAGTGGACCATCTCCTGAAATGGACCGGCAAAGGCCCAGACGGAAGAATTCGCCAGAGCGCACAAGACGGCGAAGGCGATATACACCGGCATCGCCGACATCAGCACACCGTGCAATTTCATTTGTTTCAGCAGACCCAGCAACCCGTCCTTGTTTTGCCGGGCGCCGTTCGGGCCAAGGCCAAGCACCGGCGAATACGGCAGCTTCCATTCGTGGGCGAAGGCGGAAATAAAGGAAATGGCGCGTGTTTTATTGGTTGTGCCGGTCGTGCCGGAGGCGCAGATGACCCGTGCGCCCATTGACCCGGTTTTTGCCATGGATGTGCCGCCCGTCCCGACGACCGGAATCCCCATCAGCGCGGCGGCGTTTATGCTGGCATGGTTTGCGTGGCCTGGATCGCCGCTCAGGACGATGAGGCCGTCTATGTTGCCAGCGCGGATTTCATCCGCGACCGCCTGGTCCTCCGACAGTGCGTCGTTATTGACGGATTCCAGCGGTCCATCGCCAACCTTGCTTAATTCTCCGTCACGGAGGCAGTAAAGTTCCGCCCGCATCCCCTTGGTCGATCCGTCCATGGAGCGGTCGGCGGACACGTAGCTTACTGCGCGTACATCTATATCGACAGAGCTGGCCTGTATTTGCAGCTCACTAAACATTACTTGCGGCTCATGCCCCCCCTGGTTGAACAAATTGCCACCGCTGCTCCCTACCAATGCGATTTTCTTAATCGGCATACGGCACGCTCCTTAATCGGTCAAAGGCGCCATTGATCGTGGTGCAGGTATTGTAATGCCTGATTGACAGAATGTCAAGTAATTCTTTACGGATTACTTTACATAAGATAAGGGGAACTTTACTTTTGCTGTTCATTTTTCATGCAAATTCTGAATTTATATTGATTTTTACCTAAAAAATGCAATTTTAATACGCTTTTAATATGTATTTCTTGATAAGCAAACAATCGTTTGTAAAATAAAACTTACCATAAAAATTAAATATAACTTGACAATTCAGAATGTGAGTGTAGAATGCAATTGAACTTAATGGCATTAAAGCCGGGGATTATATCTGGAGGGAAAAACACAATAAATTGACTGTCGCCTTTTCATTTTCATAGGTGTTGAATGCCGAAAGGCGCGGAAAGGAGGGTCGGCTTAGTGGAGAATGTACTGGAGCTCAGAAACGTCGCAAAAATCTATCCCGGAACCACGGCATTAAGCAAAATCAATCTGGAGGTCCGGAAAGGCGAGGTGCATGGGCTGATTGGAAAAAACGGAGCTGGAAAATCAACGCTGGTAGGCATAATCGCGGGTATTGTACAGCCGACATCCGGCGAAATGCTCCTGAACGGCAAACCGTTCGCCTCGTTGTCCAGAATCGAATCCCGCAAAGAAAAAATCGCGATCGTCCCGCAAGAACCTCAGATCGTCCTGGAAAATACAGTCGCTGAAAACCTTTTTATGCCGGATTACATCAAGAAAAACGGCATTATAGACTGGAAGGAACAGCAGCGCAGGGCGGAAGAAATCATCAAACGCGCCGGGCTGAACATCAAGGCCACTGAAAAAGCAATAGACCTTACGATCTCCGAGCGGCAGCTGGTGCTGGTATTGAAGGCCTGCTATGTCGAAAACGCCCAGATTGTCATCCTAGACGAAGCATCCGCCTCACTTTCACATAAAGACCAGAAAATCCTCTACGACATCATCGCGGACTGCAAAGCGCAAGGCAACACCATCCTGTTCATTTCACATCGCACCGAGGAACTGATGGATATCTGCGACAGGGTGACCGTCATCCGGGACGGCTACTCGATCGTTACTAAAGAATGTTCGGAACTGAGCGCCGAAGAGTTTGCCTCGCTTATCGTCGGAGAAGGGTTCTCCTTCCGCACCTACGAGGGATCCGCCAAGAAACAATTCAAGGAGAAGGACGCCCTCCTGACCGTCGAGGGCTTCACCAGGTACGGCGCTTACGACAGCATATCCTTCACGCTGCACAAGGGGGAAATACTCGGGATCGCCGGCATACGGGGCAGCGGACGCACGGAACTCCTCAAGGGAATCGCCGGCATCGAGCCTCCCGACAGGGGGCATATCATTTTCCAGGGTAAGAAAACCGTTTTCCGCTCGTCGTCGCGTTCGTTCAAGGCCGGGATTTCGTACCTGCCGGAAGATCGCGAGCACGAAGGGCTGATCAACATCGCCAGCGTGCGGCACAACCTGGAAATGAACTCCATCCATAAGATTTCAAAACGCTATTTCATCAGCGGGAAAGAGGAGACGCGGCATACGGAGGAACTGGTGAAGCGCTTCGATGTCAAGACCTCTACCGTAGACCAGGAGATAGGCCAGCTCAGCGGCGGAAACAAGCAAAAGGTCATTGTGGCGCGAATCGCCGCCGGGGAACCGCTGGTGTATCTGTTGGACGAGCCCACGCGCGGGGTGGATATAGCCGCCAAGGACAGCATCCTGAGCATCATCAGGGAGAAGCTGAATCCCGATGTCGGCGTCATCATCACCGCTCCGGGGCTGGAGGATTTGCTGCTCATCTGCGACCGGATTCTTGTCCTGCGCCACGGCGTCATCGTCGGAGAACATCTGCACAACGAAATTAGCGAACATGAGCTGTTCCAGGAGGTCCAAGGCTAGCGCGTTTTCGGAAAACATCGGCCCCCTCGTTGTGTTTTTCGGGCTCAAGTAGAATCAATCAAAACGCGCAAGGTCCGCGGGTCAACTATTTGCGAAAACGCAATAAATGCCGACATACCGCCTTTGGGAGAGGAAGATATGGAAAATAAAACAAAGCTTCAGTTACTTTTACTGGACAATCTGATCTGGGTGCTTGTGGTGCTTTTCTTCATCCTTAACGCAATTTTCACGCCGCGGTTCGCGTCCCCTACAAATCTGGTCAATATCTGTTACCACGCAACGGTTTTGGCGCTCCTGGTCCTGGCGCAGGGCATGACCCTCATCATCGGCCAGCTGGATCTCTCCGTGGAATCGACCCTGGCGTTTGCCCCCGGCATTGCGCTCCTGCTGGCGACCAAGTGGCTGCCCGGCGGAATGGACCCGTATGTCTGCATTTTGGTGACGCTATTGGTAGGCGTGTGCGTCGGCATCTTCAACGGCCTTATGGTCGCCAAGGTCGGCGTCAACTCGTTTTTGCAAACCCTGGCGAGCAACATCATCATTCGCGGCTTGGTGCTGTTCATGCTGCCGTTTTCACTTTCGCGCCTGAACCATGTCTATACCTTTGCCGGTTCCGGCTTCGTCTTCGGCATCCAGGCCGCCATTCCCATCGTATTGATCGTGTTCCTGATTTTCCAGGTCATCATGAAATACACCAGTTTTGGCAGGCAGGTTATTTCCACCGGCGGCAACCCCCAGGCCAGTTATATTGCGGGCATCAATACCAGCAGGCTCCTGATCATCGTGTTCGCCCTGAGCGGAATGCTGGCGGCCATGGCGGGTCTGCTGTCGGCTGGCCGCTCGGGCGCGGTCGCGAATTCCATGGGCACGGGGATGAACATGATGGCGATTGCCGGGGGAATTCTCGGCGGCGCAAGCCTCACCGGCGGAAAAGGCATGCCCATCGGCATGCTCGGCGGCGCGATCCTCCTCCAGATGATTTCCAATTCGCTGACGCTGCTCGGCGTGCCGATCAACCTGGTCTATGCTTCAAAAGGCGCGCTGATCTTCCTCGCATTGCTTTTGGACCGCTATAAAGTGCATCTGCGCAACAGCATCCTGGAGAAAAAGCAGATAGAGCAGCATATTACGGCCGAATCGGTCAGGTCGGCAGGCGTAAACCCAGGCTCCTGAAGTATGGTAGGGGTCTTTGTGCGGCATTTTTTGCTCCGATCGTTTCTTTAAAAGGAGGTAAGGAATGAACATGCAACAGCTAAGAAAAATCGCCCTTTTGTCGTGCCTTTCCGTACTGGCCGCAATGGCGGTCGCCATCGTCCTGTCGGACGGCGCGCCCGCCTCGGCCGGCGAGAAAAAGGTCATCGGAATGATCGTAAGAGACATTGAAGTCCCCTTTGAACAGGCGCTGATCAACGGCGTCAAGAAAGGGTGCAAGGAATTTGACTATACCCTCGACGCCCAGGACGGAAAAGGCGACACGCTGCAAATCCTCGACCACATCGACACCTTTATCATGCAGGAAATCGACGGCTTCATCATGGCCGGCGCCACCGACCAGAAGGGCATCGTCCCCGGAATTGAAAAGCTGAACAAGGCCGGCATCCCGGTCATGGCCCTGGACAGCTGCCCCGAAGGCGGCAAGATTGACATGTTCATCACCTTCAATAATGTCACCATGAGCGAAAAAGCCACTAAGATCTTTATTGAAGGCATCAAGGCCAGAAACAACGGCGTGGTCCCCGCAGGCGTGGTCATCTCCATCTCCGGCGACCTGATGGACATGGTCACCGGCCTGATGACCCAGGGCTTCAACAACGTCATGAGCAAATATCCCCAGCTCAAGATCGCGCCCGGCGAAGGAAAGTGGAACAACGACGATTCCTACCTGCGCACCGCCGAACTGTTGACAAGGTACGGGGATGAAGTCCTTGGCGTCTACGTCCACGCCCCGGACATCATGGGGCAGGGCGCGATCAGGGCGATTGAAACCGCCGGTCTCGACCCGAAGAAGTTCGGCGTCTCCGGCATCCACATCGGCCCCGAATTCATGGATTATATCCGCGACGGCAAGGCCCTCGCCTGCGTCGCTTTCGCCGGCTACGATTACGGCTACCTCGCGGTGAAGTATCTTGACCAGGTGTTCCAGGGTAAGCCCCTGCCGAAGATCGGCGACGTCATCGTGGAAGACGGCGCCCTTTGGTCCCCCGCCAGGATCCTTGACCTGAAGGATTCGGTCCCGGATGTGCAGGGCCTGTATATGGAAGTCAACGGCCCGGTGGTTCCGGACGAAGTCGGCCCGGATGATCCGCGCCTGTGGGAAAACATGATCGACCAGTGGTAGAAGGCGATTTTCTGAAACAAGTGAAAACATGAGGAGCTTGGGGACACGTTGTTTGTTTGCCGGTTGTTTGGAAAGTAAATTACGTGTCCCGCCATCCTCCTGTTCATCCTCGACTTTTAGATAGAATGGAGGTTAGTCCATGGAAAAAGTACTGAATGGGAAAAACCTGTTTGACCTGCAAGGTAAAATTGTGCTGATCACTGGCTCGGGGACCGGGTTGGGGGAGGGGTACGCCCATATATTCACCGAAGTTGGCGCAACGGTTATCTGTGCCGATATCAATACGGACGCGGCCGGAAAAGTCGTCAAGGACATCGTCGCCCAGGGCGGGAAGGCGGAAGCGGTGAAGGTGGATGTCACCAGCCAGCAGTCGATCGACGCCATGGTGGCGGAGGTGGTCAAGAAACACGGACGGATCGACGTGCTGCTGAATAACGCGGGCGTCGAGGACATTGCGGCGTTCCAGGACGTGACGCCGGCCCAATACGACAAGATCCACGCGGTAAACCTCCGCGGCACTTTCTTTGTCGCCCAGGCGGTGGCCAAGGAGATGAAAAAATCCGGCGGCGGCAAAATCATCAACATCGGTTCCCTGGGGAGCTACATCGGCCTGGCCCGGTCGAGCGTGTACTGTTCCACCAAGGGCGGCGTGGTCCAGCTTTCCAAAACCATGGCGCTGGAACTGGCCGCCGACAACATCCAGGTGAACTGCATCGCTCCGGGCTATTACATCACCCCGATGACCATGCCGTTCTTCAACAATCCGGAGCGCCGCGCCTGGATCGAAGAGCGCATTCCCTTGGGGCGCTGGGGCACGGTGGCCGACCTGGCAGGCCCCATACTGTTCCTGGCTTCTGCCGCCAGCAATTACATCACCGGGGTTACCATCAATGTCGATGGCGGCTGGCTGGCGGGTTGAGGAGGCTACTGATGAAATCGGTTCGATATTATGGAATTGAGGATGTGCGCTTCGAAGACATCGAGCGCACTGTGGCGCAACCCGGCCATGCGCTGGTGCGTATCCTGTACGGCGGCATCTGCGGGTCGGACCTGCATATTTACCGTGCGGGCATGTTCATGGATCATGCCCCGGAAACGATGGGCCACGAATTCGTGGGTGAAATCGCGGAAGCGCCGGAAGGATGCGGTTTTCAGGCGGGCGACATGGTCACCGGCGACCCACGGGTCATCTGCGGCAAATGCCCCGCCTGCGAGGCCGACCGCACCCAGAGCTGTTATAACCTCGGCTTCATCGGCGAAGTGTCGCCCGGCTGTTTTGCCGAGTATTTGTCCATCGCGCCGAAAAAACTGATCAAGATAGCCAAGACCGTCGACCCCAAGCAGGCCGCATTGGCCGAGCCGCTCGCGGTGGCGGTCCACGCCGTGCGGAGCATTTCAGATTCCGGCAAGAAGCGGGCGCTTGTGGCGGGGGCCGGCCCCATCGGGCTCCTGATCAGTTACCTTCTGAAGGAATACGCGGGGTTCACCGATGTGGCGGTCGCGGATATCGACGAGTACCGCCGGGGCATCGCGGACAAAATCGGCATCAAGAAAATTGCCTCCGATGTCGCCGAACTGATTGCGGAGTATCCCCTTCTTGTCGACGTGGTAGGCGTTGAAAAGGTTTTTGACCTGCTGGTGAAGAACGCAAAGCCGGGGACGGAAATCCACGTTTCCGCAATCTATGAAAAAACGCCTGTTATAGACCTGAACACCGCGGTAAGCAAGGAGCTGCGCATCTTCGGCGACAACTGCTATGCGTTCCCCGACCTGCAGGAAGCGGTAAGCCTTCTGGAAAGCGGAAAGTATGATTTTTCCTGGCTTGTCAGCAGGGTCCTGCCTGCGGAACAGGCCGCCGAGGGCTTCAAGCTTTTGGTCGCGCCTGAAAAGAAGGACATGAAGATACTGTTTACTTTCTAGACGAGTTGGATGCGGCCGTCCGGATCTTTGGCGGGCCAGCGCCCGCTGAGCGTGTGAGTAAGCCCAGCACTTTTGTGCTGGGCTTTTTTCGGCGGAAAAGGCATTATTAGGGTAGTTTTATAGCATAATGACGGTGTCATGGCGCTTTCAATCGCACTCAGATCGTATAATCACGGAGAAGAAAATGTCGGCAGACGCTTTGCATTTCCGACCCATCAATCTCGATTCCTAGCCGCGGAAACCGTATTTCGACCATTATTTCAATACGGTCCGCTGCAGTTACAGCGTGTCGAGTGCGCTGGATATCACTGAACTGCTGGAATGTTCGGCCGACGCGAAGGTCAAATTGTACCCGGCGATGATTCACGCAATTGCATACGCGGTGAATCAGGTCGAGGAAATGCGCGTGTGCTTCGACCAGAACGCGGTATTGGGCACATGGAACTTCATGACGCCTCTTTACGCCACATTCCACAAGGACGATGCCACATTTTCGAATTTGTGGACGCCTTATTCCTCGGATTTTTCCACGTTCCATCAGGATTACCTCATCGATACGGAAACATACGGAGACCGTAAGGGCCTGTTCCCCAAGCCGGGCCTGCCGGACAATTGCATCACCATATCGTGCGTGCCGTGGCTGGAATTTACCGGGTTCAACATCAATGTGTCCGGGGACGGCTCATATCTCCGCCCGATTTTCACCATTGGGAAATACCGCACGGAGAATGGGAGGGCAATGCTCCCGCTAGCCGTCCAGGCGCACCACGCGGTTTGCGACGGATACCATACCAGCAAGCTGGTGAATTGCATCATCGAGCGGATTCATGGTTGCCGCCGTTGGATGTCGCGGTAGGTTCGTCGGCATCGGGCGGCTGATACGACAGGCCCCGAAGGGACAGCTGTTTTCAATCCGGCCAATGGCACATCCACGAAATAAAATACAGTTGACAAAGCAAGGATCGTCAATTACAATGACCGTCCAGTCAGTCAATGGAGATCGCGACTATGGCTTCACGAGCGGAACAAAAACTCAATACACGGCAAAAAATTATGGACGCCGCCGTCGAATGTTTTGCCGAACAGGGCTATGCCGCCTGTTCCGTTGCCGACATCATGGAACGGGCCGGGGTGAGCAAGGGTTGTTTGTATGTGCATTTCAAAAGCAAGGAGGAGCTTTTTCTCGCCATGATTGACCGCGAGCATGCCATGGGGACAGCCAGAGCCAAGGAAGCGGCCAAAAAGCCGCCGTACCTTGACGGCGTCGTCTGGTTCATGAAGGAAAGCATAACCCACTCGGGCATCCGCATGGAAAACAGGCTCTGGGCAGAGGTGCTGGCAGTCGCCGCGCGGGATTCGGCGGTGCGGGAGCGCTTCATCGCGAGCGAGAGGGTAGCGCGGAAGTTCCTCGTCGATCTCCTGGCGAAAGCGGCAGAGGCCGGGGAAATCGACGCCTCGCTGGATCTCGATGCGGTCTCGATCTGGATATTCTCGCTTGGCGACGGGCTGATCGCCAGGGTGGCGGACGATCTGGAGTTCGATTTCAA
Source organism: Planctomycetota bacterium (assembly GCA_036745875.1). Taxonomy (GTDB): domain Bacteria; phylum Planctomycetota; class SZUA-567; order SZUA-567; family SZUA-567; genus DAIOFH01. Next base: position 20,063 of record DAIOFH010000011.1, read on the forward strand.
AAAGCAGTTTAAGGTATTTCAAACGCTTGTTCGGCGCGCTTTAAGGCCGTGAGGACGCAAGGAGAATACGTATGGACAGAAGGGAGTTTCTGCGATCGGGCGCCGCGCTTGCGGCTGGAGCGATTTTGGCCGGTGGCGGCATGGCTGTTGCCCATGCGGAGGACGGCGCTTCGGGTCAATCTGCGAAAAGGGAGAAAAAAATGAAGCACAAATGCAAGATCACCGTACTGCGCAGGGAACTTTTCCAGGATTTGGCGGACCAATACCTCGCCGATCCAGAGTCCGGCAAATGCCCGTATTTTCAGGACGGCCAGGAAATCATGGTCGACGGCGAAGGTTTTTTCCGGATGCTCCATGGCGGGTTCTGTTCCGAAGCATGGGATTGCATCAGCCGCTACGTATACGCGGCGCTCCAGGGCGGGTCGATCATGCGCGGCTGGACCAACGACGAGAAGGTAATGATCGCCTGCTGCAATGACGGAACCCGGCCGGTGATTTTCAAGCTCGAACGCATCGATGAAGAGGAATAACGCGAGGGTGGACCGTACTTATGGCGTGGTTTATGGCGGTGGCAACATGCGCCATGGCCTTATTAATGTGGAGGCTGGTGAAATGGTTCATGAAAAGAAGACATTGCGCTTGTTGATGCCCCAGTGGCAGGGCGCTGACGGCGGCGGCATGGAATATCCCGGGCAGGTGTATCCCCTTGGTGCGCGGCTTCTCGCGTTCCTGGCGCCGGAAAGCGATTCACCGCTTGTCGAGGTTCCCGTGGAGCCGTATGTCGGCGCAGAGCGACCTATTGAAAACGGGGTGGCATGGCAGGGCGTGGTGTTGAAACAGTTGCGCGCCGCCCGCAACATCATTGATGCCTATGAACCGGATCGAATTATCATGTTTGGCGGAGATTGTTCGGTTAATCAGGCTCCCTTCGCCTACCTGAACGAGCGCTTCGGCGGCAAAGTGGGTATTCTCTGGTTTGACGCGCATCCCGATATTACGACGCCAAAAAATTACCGTGGTGCCCATACTTTCGTGCTTGGCAACCTCCTTGGCCATGGCGACCCGGTTCTTGCGCAAGAGGTAAAAGTCCCCTACAAGCCGGAACAAGTTTTGCTGGTGGGCGTTCACAGCGTTCTACCGCATGAGGCGGAAACAATCAAGGAACTGGGCCTTCGCGTCGTCCCGGCGGAAGACATCGCAGAGTCCAGTGACGCGGTGACGGGATGGATCAGGGACAACGGGTTCGAGCACGTGGTTATCCATGTCGACCTCGATGTATTGGAACTGAAGTCATTCCGCTCGCAGTTCCTGTGGAACTCGCTTGAAGAAGTCACCATCGAAACGGCGGCGGGAAAAATCGCGATCCCGCAACTGACCCGGCTTGTCAAAGACGTGGCCGCCGCAGTCGACGTTGCCGGATTCGGCTTCACCGAACATCTGCCATGGGATGCCGTTCATCTCAAGAATATGATGGAAGCGTTGCCTTTCATGAAATAACGGCATTGCGCCATCCAGGAGTCAACATGAAGACGATCATGGTGCTGTGCGCGGCGTTTTGCATTCACGCCGAAATGGCGCTCTCCGCCGAACGGGGACGACAGAAGGTGCTTGTCGTCTATTATTCGCGCTCCGGACGAACCAGGGCGGTCGCGGAGCGGCTCCAGGCAAAAACAGGAGCCGATATTTATGAAATCAGAGACGCCCATCCGTATCCCGAATCCTTCCAGGCGGTGAATGACGTCGTCAGGCGTCAACTTGCGCAAGACGACTTTCCCGATATCGTGGGCGACTTTCCCGATCTCAACGCCTATGACGTGATATTGATCGGTGCTCCCGTCTGGTGGCACACCACGCCGCCGCCTGTATCCAGGTATTTGAAGGAACATGATTTTGCGGGAAAGAAGGTAGCGGGATTTTGCACCTATGAGACCAACCTGTTTCAATACCAGGACCGATTCAAGCAACAAGTGCGAAACGGGATGGTGAAGGAGGGTATTTCCATTTCATTTCCCAATCGAATGGCTGCCGGAGAGCTTGAGTCACTCCTGGACGCCTGGCTTGATACCGTGGCGAAATAATCCGCTTCCCCAATTGTCGGGCCAAAGCTATTTGAAAACAAGGCGGTGATTCCTTAGAATGTGGCGTGGGCTACCAATGCTTCTACGGCCAGCGCCACGGGGACGTCCGGAAGCTATTTTCCGTCCACAATGCGGCACTTCACCGATAAGGGGGGTGAATGTGCCTTAGAAAAATATATGCCGATGAAAATACTTCTTCTTAGCATGTCCTTTCTTTGCGTGGCCCTGGTCGCGGCGGCCGGCGAAAACGGCGTGTCCGTCCATGGCGCGCTGAAAGTGGTCGGAACCAAACTGGTCAATACCCACGGCGTCCCGGTACAGCTGCGCGGGATGAGCAGTCACGGGCTGCATTGGTATCCCGAATACACCAACATCACCGCCTTGCTGGATTTGAAAAAACTCGGAGCCAATGTCTTTCGTGCCGCCATGTACGCCGACAGCAACAAGGGCGGCTACAACGACGGCGAGGCGAACATGGGGCTCAACAAGCGGCTCCTCCGCCTCGCGGTGGAAAACACCATAGCCGCCGACATGTACGCCATTATCGACTGGCATATACTTGAAGACAAGAATCCCATGAATACGGTCGACAGCGCGGAGGCGTTTTTCGAGGAAATGTCCAGCCTGTACGCCGGACACGAGGGGATCATTTACGAGATCTGCAACGAGCCGAACGGCGAGACCACCTGGGCGGACATCGCACTCTATGCGGAACGCATCATCCCGGTGATCAGGAAGAACGATCCCGGCGCAGTCATCCTTGTGGGCACGCCGCATTATTCAAGCCGCATACTGGACGTGCTGGAAGCGCCCTTGGCGTACGACAACCTCATGTATTCGTTCCATTACTACACCGGCTTTACCGACTACATCCCCATGGAAGCGCTTGACAAGGCCAAGGAGGCCGGGCTACCGATTTTCGTCTCCGAATGGGGTATGAACGAGAAGGAAAACACCGAGACCGACATAGAAAAAGCGGAGAATTTCATAAAATATATGCAGAAAAACCAGCTCAGCTGGGTCAATTGGTCGCTGTGCAACAAGGAAGAGGGTTTTTCGGCAATCAAGCACGAGGTCCTGAAAATCAACGGCTGGAGCGGGGAAGACCTGACTGTCTCCGGACAGATCATTTTCCGTGCACTGGGCGGAGCGGACAACTAGAGCATTTTAAGAGTTTGCCATCCGGGATGATCATACCCACTGCATATGCGGTGCGGACTTTCAAAATCATGATTATTGTGTTATTGACGAAGGCGGGGCTGGTCATTCAGCTGATTTCATAGGATGGGGCTGTGCATCAATGACGAGACCAGGGCATCCAATAGTGTATGAAACACTGGAGCGGCTCGGAATCCCGTACAGGGAGGTTGAGCATGAACCGGCCTTTACGGTCGAGGAAATGGAAAGCCTCCCCTTTATCCGGGATATCGGCTATGCGAAAAACCTGTTCCTGCGGGATGCGAAGGGCAGGCGGCATTTTTTGGTCGTGGTGAGGAAGGATACCACCGTCAATCTGGACGTCCTGGCCGGGCAGATCGGAAGCACCCGCCTTTCCTTTGCGTCCGAAAAGAGGCTTTGGGATTACCTTAAACTGACCAAGGGTTCGGTATCCCCTCTGGGAATACTCAACGATCAATCCAAAAGCGTCGAAGTCATCTTGGACGAGAGGTTGAAGGACGCCGACCCGTTCGGAGTGCATCCGAACATAAACTCCGCGACCGTAATTCTCGCTTTTTCCGATCTGGTCGGTATAATCCGCGATCATGGGAACCCGATGCGATTTTTTCTTCCGTAGTCTGTGCTATAAATGATTGTTTACCACGAAAACAGGAAAATAAAAAACGCATCCCCTTGGGGATGCGTTTTCACTACGGGAACCACTGTACACGACTATATTTTGAAAAAAGAGGTATGCTTTTTCCCGTAGCGGAGGCAAGGCGACCTGGATCCCGGCAACTGCGAACGCTTTTTCGCCCGGTTCGATGCAACCCCGCCGGGATGACGAAAAAAGGGGTTTGCTACGCTTTCGGGACGGAGGCCTGTCTCCGCACCGAAAGCGCAGCAACTCCCCGAAACCGTCATCCCGGCGTCTAAAACAATGAACAGCGAAGACCAACGCTCGCAGCTGCCGGGATCCAGGTCTCCTTGCCTCCGCTACGGGCAAAACACGGAATCTTCTTCCAAAAAGGTATGTTACAATCGCGACTTCGAAAAACAGTCGTGTACAATCCTACGTGAACCACATTTGATCAAGATACAGTTTACAGAGCCACCCAGGTGTTACCCTGTTCATGGCTGTCGACGCAGGCATTGAAGAATTTCACGCCGGCGACGCCCATGTCGATTGTCGGGTAGCCGTAATCGTCCTCGGTGACCTTCTTGCCGTCGATCTTGTCGTAGATCGCTTCACAGAATGATTTGTAGATATTGGCGAAGGCTTCCGTCAGTCCTTCCGGATGGCCCCTCGGCGTGCGGACCAGCTTGTTGGATTCGGGCTGGCAGTATTTGCTGCCGCGGGAAATGGTCTGCAGCGGCTGGCCGCGCAGCCTGAGCGTGAGATAGTTGTTGTTTTCCTGCCAGAACTCGATGGTGCCTTCTTCTCCAAGCAGCATGACGTGGAAGCCGTTGTCGAAGCCGATAGCCACCTGGCTGCCCCAGAAAAAGCCGGACGCGCCGTTTTCGTACATGGTGATGACCTGGAAATTGTTGTCCAGCATGGTGCCGGTCCCGAGGGCCTCGAGGTGGGCAAGGACCTTCTGGATCTTCATGCCGGTTACGAAATGCACCCAGTTTTCCATATGGGAGCCGATGTCGCCGATGGACGCTCCGCGGCCGGATAATTCCGGTTTCGAGCGCCAGGTCTTGGTCGCTTCCGTTTCGGTCTCCAGTGCGTCGAGGAGCCAGTCCTGGGGATATTCGACCACGACGGTGCGGATATTGCCGATGACGCCCTTCCTGACGAGGGCACGCGCTTCACGCGCCATCAGGTGGCCGGTGAAGGTATGGGTAAGGCAGAACAGGACGCCTTTGTCGGCCGCAAGCTTCTTTAGTTCTTCAGCTTCCGTGGGAGTGAGGCAGAGGGGCTTGTCGCAGGCGACATTGATGCCTTTTTCAATAAAGGCCTTGGCCGCGGGATAGTGGAAGGCGTTCGGGGTGCAGATGACGGCGAAATCGATCTTATCCTTGCGCTTCGATTCCTTTTCCGCCATGTCCTCGTGCGAGTGGTAGATGCGTTCGGGGTCGAGGTTGTACTTTTCCGCGAAGGCCTTCGACTTGGCTAAATCCGAGGAAAACGCACCGCCCACCAGGACGGACTCGTCGTTGAGCCGCAGCGCGTTGCGATGGATGACCCCGACCGAAGTATCGGCGCCCCCGCCGACCATGCCGTAAAGCAGTTTGCGTTTCGTGTTGCCCATGGTGATTCTCCTTGTTTTCTGGTTTGGTTAAGCTTTTTTGTTCAATAAACGATCGCCCACCGCGCCACCTGGGTGGATGAGGGCGAATTTTTCCTTGGTAAAACCGTTCGCCTGCATGACGCAGACGGCAATGGCGTCCATTACGGCGATGACCGCCAGTGTCGAAGCCGTCGCCAGCATGTTGAACGGGTCCGGCTCCTTGTCGACCCATATGCGGAGCGTATAATCGCACTGGCGGCCAAGGTCGGAATCCGGATTTTCGGTAAGCGCCACCGTCGCCGCGCCCTTCTCCTTGCACGGAGCGACCAGGCTCGTCAGTTCCGGTGTTTTTCCCCCTTTGGAAATGATGACGACGACATCCTCTTTTTGCACCACCCCGAGCCCGCCATGCACCGCGTCCGCCGGCGAAAGAAAACAGGCCGGACGTTCGACGCAGCTGAGGGTGTGTGCGATTTTTTTCGCCGCCGCCGCCGATGTCCCGCAGCCGGTGACAAACACCTTCCCCTTGCGCTCAAGGAAAAGGGCGACAATCTTTTCCGCCGCCGCAATGTCCAGACGTTCGGCCATCGCGGCGATGGACGCGGCCTCCACCTTGAGCGTGTGTTGCAGCGAATTGGCAATTTCGTTCATGCACTCACCTCTTTTCCATAATCTTGTCCATAATAGGCATCCTCGCCGAACTTCCGGTCGTAATGCTTTTTCAACAAAACAGCGTCCACCAACGACTGCTTTTCCCCCAGCATCTGCCTGGTACGGTAGGCGGTCTCGGCAACCGCCTCCAAGACGCAGGCGTTGTGCAATGCGTCCATCGGGTCACTGCCCCAGACGAAAGGCCCGTGGCAGCGCACCAATACGGCCCGCATGACCTCGGGATCGAGGTCGCGAAAGCGCTCTGCGATGACCGCACCGGTGTTCTTTTCATAATCCCCCCGAACTTCCCCGTCGGTCATTTTGCGCGTGCAGGGCACGCTCCCGGGGAAATAGTCCGCGTGGGTTGTGCCGTAGCAGGGGATGTCCTCCCCGGTCTGCGCCCAGGTGGTCGCGTAGGTCGAGTGGGTGTGGACGATGCCGCGTATGGCCGGGAACGACCTATACAGGGATATGTGGGTCGCGAGGTCGGTGGACGGATTGCACTCGCTTTCGACGACTTGGCCTTCCATATTGCAGACGACCATGTGTTCGAGGCCCATCTCGTCATATTCGATTCCGCTGGCCTTGATCACGACGAGATCGGTCTCGGGGTCGTAGCCGGAGACGTTGCCCCAGGTGAGTATGATAAGGTGTTCGGAGACCAATTTCTTATTGGCTGCGAGCACCTCGCGTTTCAGTTCTTCAAGCATTGGATGATCCTATCTGTGTGTTGTTTTGGCTATCCTCAAACATTCCGCGCCTTGACCTTTTGGCTGTACTGGGCGAACGCCACGGCGGCGATCAGCACGAGGCCTTTTATGACCTGCTGTACATAATCGTTGATGCTGTTCATGACCATGCCGGTGGACAACGTGCCCATGATCACCACGCCGACGCTGACCAGCCAGACATTGCCGCTGCCGCCGCTGATGCTGACGCCGCCGAGGACGACCGCCGTGATCGCGTCCATTTCGTAGCCGCTGCCGGCGGAGGGCTGCCCGCTGTTTGTCCGCGCGAGCAGCAGCAGGCCCGCCAAGCCGGAGAGGAAGCCGCTTACGATGTAAACGAAGTACTTCACGCCACGGACGTTGATGCCTGAAAGGCGCGACGCCTCCTCATTGCCGCCGACGCCGTAGATATAGCGGCCGATCGGGGTTTTCGTGAGGACGATCCAGCCAATCAGGCAGACGAAAAGCATGATCAGCACGGGATAGGGAACACGCATGAGGGAGCCCTGGGCGAGGTATTTGAAATTCTTGTCGAACCCATACACCGGAATGCCGCCGGACAAAAGATAGGCGATGCCGCGCAGGGTCGTCATCATGCCGAGGGTGCCGATGAGCGGGGGGATGTTCAGGGCACAGACGGAGATGCCGTTAAAAAAGCCGAAGAGCGCGCCGACCAGCACGGAGACGGCGCAAGCGCCGACGACGGGCACACCGGCAAGCATCAGGACTGCGGCGAGGACTCCAGCCACACCGGCGACAGCGCCGACCGAGAGGTCGATGCCGCCCGTGATCATGACGAAGGTCATGCCAACGGCGATCACGCCGGTGATGGCGACCTGCCGCATGATGACGATAGCCGTGGTGACGGAAAAGAATTTGCCCGAACTGATGGAGAAAATCGCCAAAATCGCGAAAAGCACGATGACGATCCCGTAATCCAGCAGGTAGTTGATCCATACCTTATTCTTTGACGACATGACCCAATTCCTCCGAACCAAGCTTGCTGGAAGCGTATTCCAGGATGGTTTGTTGTGAAAATTCGTTCTTCGCCAGATCGGCGACATGATAGCCGTTGGAGATGACGATGATCCTGTCGGACATCCCCAAGAGCTCGGGCATTTCGCTGCTGACCATGATGATGCTCTTCCCGGAACGGGCGATTTCCCGCATGAGCAGATATATTTCCTGCTTCGCGCCGACGTCGATGCCCCTGGTGGGCTCGTCGAAGATGAGGACGTCGCAGTTCATCATCATCATTTTCGCCAGCACCACTTTTTGCTGGTTGCCACCGGAAAGGTTTTTGACCAGTTGCATGTCGCTCGGGGCCTTGATCCTTAGGCTTTTGAGGTAGCGTCCGGACTGCTCCTTCTGCTCCCCCGTGCGGATCAGGCCGAAGCGGGTCATTTTCCCAAGCTGCGGCATGGTACTGTTTTCCCGTATGGACAAGCCCATGATCAGCCCCTGGCCCTTGCGGTCCTCCGGGATGAGGCCGACGCCGCTCTTGAGCGCTTCCTTCGGCGATTTCGGGGCGTAGGGCTTTCCGTTCAGAAGCATTTGCCCGGAGTAGGGGTCGGCTCCGAAAATGACGCGCATAAGTTCCGTACGGCCTGCGCCGATGAGCCCGCCGAAGCCGAGGATCTCGCCGCGCCGCAGGGAAAAACTGACGTCATGCAGCCGGTCGTTCGTGATGTTTTTCGCCGACAGCACGACATCTCCGATTTCTGCATCGGCCTGCGGGAAATCTTCCCCTATTTCCCTGCCGACCATGTAGGAGATAAGCTGCCTCCTGTCGATCTCGTTCGTGTTTTTGGTGACGACATGTTTTCCGTCGCAAAACACCGTTACCCGGTCGCAGATATCGAAAACCTCCTCCAGGCGGTGCGAAATGAAAATGATGGTCGCGCCGTCGGCCTTGAGTTTTTTTATGATGTTGAAAAATATGGCCGTTTCCTTCACCGTCAGCGGCGCGGTCGGCTCGTCCATGATGAACAATTTGGCGCTCTGCGATATGGCCTTGAGTATCTCCACGATCTGCTGTTCTGCGATGCCGAGGGAGGCGACTTTGGCCTTCGGGTTGATCTGGACGCCCATTTCCTCGCACAAGGCCTGGGTGCGGTCGTTCATTTCCTTTTCATCGAGGAACAGCCCCGATTTTTTCTCATGCCCGTAGAAAAGATTGTTTGCCACTGTAAGGTAGGGTACGAGTGTGAATTCCTGATATATGGCGCGAATGCCCGCCTCCATAGCCTGGCGGGGAGTCATCCTGTCGAAGCGTTTGCCGTCGAAGGCAAAGCTGCCCCCGGTCGGCTGGATCGCGCCTGTGAGTATTTTGATGAGCGTGGACTTGCCTGCGCCGTTCTCGCCGCAGATGGCGTGGATTTCCCCTTTTTTCAGGGAAAAACTGATGCCGTCCAGGGCGCGGACGCCGGCGTAAAACTTGCTCACGTTCTCGACCTGTAAAAATTCCTGGTCCACCGTAGTCTCCAGTCAAAAGAAACCACAGGGAGCACAGGTTGACGAAACTCCGTGCTCTCTGTGGTTCTATCCCCAATTTTACCTTGTCTTCGCCTGCGCCTTGGTCACGGGTTCCATCTTCAGGTAGTAGATTTCCTGCTGGGCCGGGAAGCCGTTGGTGAGGTATTCGTACGCCTTCATCACCGCGTCATAGCCGCACTGGTAGGGCTGGAGGTCGGCGGTGCCGCGGTAGACGCTGTCGTCCTCCTTCATATATTTGATGACTTCGGCAGTGGCGTCGCCGGAGAAGATGCCACGGTCCGAACCGCCGATGCCCTCGTTCTGCATCGCCTGGTACGCGCCGATTCCGCCGGAGTCGTTGCAGCAGACGATCACGTTCAGGTCGGGATGGGCGAGAAGGATGGATTCGGTGACGGTAAGGCCGAGGGCGGGGGTGTTGGCGGTCTGGCGCGCGACGATCTCCAGTTCAGGGCATTCCTTCCTCAGCGTTTCCTCGATGCCGTCGCCGCGCCTGATGGATGACTGGATGTTGTCCTCGGCGAGGATCAGGCATTTGCCTTTTCCCTTGAGGTTGTCTTTGATCCAGAGAACGGCGTTTTTCGCTATGATGGTACCGTAGGCATGGTCGTCGACGAGGAACTGGGCCGTCGCTGCGCCTGCACCCTGGGCGCAGGTTATTGAAGCCACGCCAGCCGCCCGGGCTTCGGTGAAGATCGTTTCCAGCGCGTTGCCGTCGAGGGGGTTGGTGATGACGGCGTTGGCGCCGCTTTGTATGGCGTTCTCGATGTCCGAGATCTGTTTGTCGACGGCGCTTGAGGCGTTCATGCTGACATAGTTGACGCCAAGCTCCCGGCAGCCCGCTTCGAAGCCGTCCTTCAGGGCGGCGACCCAAGGGTTGGCGAGGTCGGCGCCGGAGAAGGCGAAGGAATAATCCTTCTTCGCTTCGCCGGATGAGGCGGTGGAGACGACGAGTATTCCCGCTATGCAGAACATACAGGCCAATAAAAGACGTTCTTTTTTCATGCAAGCTCTCCTAATGGATAAAATTAAACCCTCGCCGCAACCGCCTGCAAACATGCCGGCCGGCCGCGGAATCCGCGGGACGGGAGGAAAAGTTCCTGCCTGGTCGTTTTCCCGACCCGCGACGAGCGGCGACAACACGCCCCCGCTCCGGTTCGTACGCAACCGGAGAAGCGCGTGAAAGACCTTTTTTCGGTATTCCCAAATAATGCCGCGATGCCGCTGTGCCGAAATACACCAATCCCGCGAAAAATCCCCGAAGGGATGTTCCCAAGGACATCGCCGAAATTTAGATGATTATCTGTTTTCCGCCTTCATTTGTTGGCAATGATGGTGGATATCGTTTTTTGCAGCCTCTTGCTGTATTTTTCCGCTTCCCGCGTCACCAGGGCCATGTAGAGGGACTCGACAATGACATGTTCCGCCACCCTGCGGGCAATTTCGTCATGGCCTATCGTCAGGTCGGTGGTTGCGGTGAAGAGCCGTATGTCCGAGTACTTCGCCACCTTGGATTTTTCCATGTGGACGACACAGATGGTGGTGGCGCCGTTTTCCTGCGCCTGTTGCATTGCGCTAACGACAGACCTGGTGTCGCCGCTGTAGCTGATAGCTATCGCGACATCGCCCTCGCCAAGGAGGCTGGCAGTGGCGTTCATCATGACGGAGTCGTGGTAGGCGGTGGAATAGACGCCGATCCTGGCGAACTTGAGGCGCGCCGACTCGCAGACGATCCAGGCGTCGCCGACGCCGAAGAAATGCACCGATTTCGCCTGGCGGATCGCCTCGTAGGCTTTTTCGTATTCGTCAGTGTAAAGAAGGAGCGTGTCCTTGAGGGTCTTTTCGTAATACCATGCCACCTTCTGGAAGACAGTGTGCAGGTTGTCCGCCGTGCCGATCCGATATGCGCCCGCTTCGTAGGTGCTGTTGGTGATTTCGGCGAGTTGCTCTTTCAGTTCGGCATAACCGTCCATTCCCAGCTTGCGGCAGAAGCGCAGGATGGACGCTTCGCTGCAATCCGCCTTTTGTGACAGTTCGGCGAGGGTGTAGTTGATAAGCTGCGAACCCTCTTCCAGCAATATCTGGGCAACTACTTTTTCAGACTTGGTCAATGATGGAAAAAGGAAGCGCGTACGAACAAAAATATCGTTATCGGTATGTTTCATGGATGTCCGCCTCTGGCATTTTTCCTCGCGCCGAACCGCAGAATGTGGAATGTATTTGTGCTTTCCGGAAGAACGTCGATGTTTTTGCCGGTTCATAACTTGCCCGGACACCCGGACATTCGCCTATCCATAGTTATAGAGCAGCCGTCAATCTACCGCAAAGCAAAAGATTTGTGCATCTGTCAGGGGACTCGTTGCAAAACAATATACGTGAGTGGGCTTGGGTTTCTTTTGCTTCAAAAACATAATGCCATTTAGAAGTGGATTTGTCAAATGAAATTATAGAAATGAAGTGGAATGTTTGCGAGAATAAATTTAACTTATTCAAGTATAATATTTTACGCAATTAAAAATATATGCGCCTCTCGTATTTTTATAGATTTTAAGCGATCGAAATGAAGTTTTTAAAGTATTGACTGCAAAATAAATTTATGATTTTGAAGTAAGCGTGTGATTGCGGAGGTAGACCCGAACGCAATACATCCAATCCCAGTAAATAGGAGTATCGGGATGGAAATTTCGTGTCTCGCTTCAAAATAAAAAACTCAATTTGATAGCGTTACTTCATAAATTAATTTTACTATTGGAGTTTTTCTTCGCAGGGTAACAATTATTTGTAAATGCAAATCTTGTATTTAGCGCTATTTATTGGTGAAATGGCATATTTTGATAATTTACACTTGACTACTCGCTTCAATTTGATATTATGATTTTGAAGGTTGACTGAAAGTATGTTGTTCTGGGGATGAAGTTTTATGACAGATGTGCTTGCCAAGTTGCGCTTTCTGCTCCCCACTCTTCCCAGGGCCGAAAAGGCGGTGGCGCAGTACATTCTCAACCGGCCGGAAGACGTCAGAAGCATTACCCTGACCATACTGGCGCAGGAAACGCATAGCAGCGAAGCATCCATAATCCGCCTGTGCCGCCGTCTCGGCTTTGACGGTTTCAGCAGCATGAAACAGGCGCTTATGTTCAGGATGGTCGACGAGAACCCGCTGCTTACCCAGGAGATTCTGCCTGACGACAGCATTTCAGGCATTATGGAGAAGGTTGTCCAGGATAACGCGCAGATCCTCAAAGACACGCTCGCCCTTGTGTCGGCCGAATATCAAAGGGCGCTTGACGTCCTTTTGGCTGCCCGATCCATTCATTTTTTCGGCCAGGGCGACGCCTATGCCGTCAGCCAGTTGGCGCACATGAAATTCAGCCGGCTTGGCATTCCGGGGTCGGCACATTCGGATGTTATGCTCCAGTGCGCCACCGCCAGCATGCTTTCCGAAGGGGATGTAGCCTTTGCCATATCGTTTTCCGGGGCTTCCGCCACCACGGTGCAGGCGATCCGGCTCGCGAAGGAGGCGGGTGCGGCCACCGTCTGCATTACCCAGATGAACAAGTCGCCCTTGGTGAAATACATCGACATCAACCTTTATACCGCGACCACCGACCTGACCGTCGGCAGGAACGTAGTCTCCAGGCGGGTCGCAGACCAGGTCATCATAGACGCGTTGTATCTGGCGGTGCTGTCCAAAACCGCCGAACGCAGCGCCCCATTTATCAGAAAAACGCAAAAAGCGATAGATATAAGCAAGTTGTAACGAGTAAGGATTACCGGCGCGTTTTACCTTTTACCGACATTTCGTACCCTGGCCAGCCTGACTGAACGCGCATCACTGAACCGCCCTCAAAAGCTTTAATCGTGCCTTCGATCACGGCCGGCTCTGCCGGCCCGGTGAGACGGGGATGGTATGTATGCGCAAGGAGTACGGTGCGTGTCCCGCTGTGGGATGCTGCACCGTCTCCGAAACAGTTGTTTTTTTGGAGGATTTACGATGAGAGGAACAATGGGTAAGGTTTTGGCCCTGGGCTTGGTGTTTGCTTTCGCGTTGTCTCTGGCCGCTTCGGTGCAGGCCGGGGAAAAGCGTGATCCCGCCACCATCAAGTTGGCGTACGTGAGCATGAACCTCGCCAACCCCTGGTGCGTCGCGGTCAAGCACGGCTTCGAAGCCGCCTGCAAGGATCTCGGCGTGCAGGCCATCAGCATCGACTCCCAGTACAAAGTCGACAAACAGGTCGCCGACCTCGAAAACGTCATCAACGACCAGTACGACGGCTTCACCTTCATTCCGATCGACCCCAACGCCACCAGGGCGACGGTGGAAGACGCCAAGAAGCGCGGCATCGCCACCGCCTCGATCGCTCAGCCTCAGGACAACGTCAACCTGATCTACACCCTCGACGAATACGACTACGGCGTCTCCATCGGCACCCAGGCCGGCAACTGGATCCGCGACAACCTCGGCGGCAAGGCGAAGGTCGCCATCATCTCCCAGGACAATGTCGAAGCGGTCATTCCCCGCGGCAACGGCGTCCAGGAAAGCATCCTCAAGATCTGCCCGGACGTCCAGATCGTCTCCCGTCAGGCCGGCGACACCCCCGAAGGCGGCCTGCGCATCATCGAAAGCGTCCTGCAGCAGCACCCCGACCTGAATGTCGTCGTCGCCACAAACGATTCCGGCGGCATCGGCGGGTACCAGGCCATGGTCAACGCCAACGCAGTCGGCCCGGACCGCGCTGCGTTCTCCGGCGACGCCACCGCCGAATGCCTCGCCCTCATGCGCCAGGAAGACAGCATCTATCGCGGCACCGTCGACCTGTTCCCCTACCAGGGCGGCTACGAGAGCGCCGAGATCCTTTACAAATGGGTCATGGAAGGCATTCCCGCCGAGCAACAGACCGTCATGTTCCCCTATGTGCCGGTTCCGCGCGAAGACCTCCTGAGCGGCAAGTACAACCCGGGCAGTTAAGCGGATTTCAGAAGAGAGGTAATGTTGTTTGACTTTTTGCTCCTCCCCGCCCCGGCCTCTCAATGGGGGATGGCCGGGGGGAGTAATTACAACGAAACGACGAATTCACTTTGAGTGCAGAGGAATGTCAATGGACGATAGCATTCTACGGGTAAAAGGGCTGTCCAAGACCTTTGCCGGCGTGCAGGCGTTGAAGGACATCTCCTTCGATATCCGGCGCGGCGCCGTGCATGCGATTTGCGGCGAGAACGGCGCGGGCAAATCGACATTCATCAAGCTGCTGACCGGCGCGGAAACGCCAAGTTCCGGCACCATCGAATTCGAGGGCGTCACCTACGGGCACCTCGAGCCGAAACAAGCCATGGACCTGGGGATTTCCGTGATTTACCAGGAATTCAGCCTCATCCCCTATCTGTCCGTGGCGGAGAATATTTTCTACGGGCGGGAGATCCATAAGTTCGGGGTCAGGAACATCGCCGCCATGAACGAACGCGCCCGCGCGCTATGCCATGAAATGGGCGTGGACATCGACATCAGGACACGGGTAGGCCTCCTCGGCACCGCCTACCAGCAAATAGTGGAAATCCTCAAGGCAGTAGCCAAGAACGCGAAGTTCATCATCATGGACGAGCCGACGGCGTCCCTGACCATCAAGGAAACGCAGATCTTTTTCGACATCATCGACAAGCTGAAGAAAAACAACACGACAATCGTCTTCATCTCCCACCGCCTGGAGGAAGTCTTCGAAATCTGCGACCGCGTGACGGTTTTTTGCGACGGCAGATACATAGTCAGCAAGGACATCGGCGAAATCGACCGCGGCCAGCTTATCTCGTATATGGTCGGCAGGGAGCTTTCCGACGTTTTCCCGACTCCCAAAAGCGTGCCGGGAGAAGCCGTCTTCGAGGCGCGCGGCATCAGCAACAGCCACCTCCACGACGTCAGCTTCACCCTCCATAAGGGGGAGATACTCGGCTTCGGCGGCCTGGTCGGCGCGGGCCGGACCGAGCTCGCGCGCGTCATTTACGGCGCCGACCCCGTTACCCGGGGAAAAATGTTCAAGAACGGCGCGGAATACGCGCCCGACGCCCCGCAACAGGCGCTTGAAAACGGTGTCGGCCTCATTCCGGAGGACCGGAAGCACCAGGGCCTGATCCTTGGCCAATCAATACGCAAAAACATCTCCTACAGCTCCCTGCGCCGCTACTCCGGCGCGCTAAGGAACATAAAACCCAAAAAAGAAAACGCGCTGGTGGAGAGGATGATCCGTGAACTGGACATCAGGACGCCATCCCCCGAGCAGCTTGCCCGGAACCTCTCCGGCGGCAACCAGCAGAAGGTGGTCCTGGCGAAAATCCTCGCCACCGAATGCGATATCATGATTTTCGACGAGCCCACGCGAGGCATAGACGTCGGCGCGAAACACGAAATCTACCTTTTGATGTGCGCCCTGGCGGAAGCGGGGAAAAGCATCATCATGATCAGCAGCGAAATGCCCGAACTCATGGGAATGTCGCAGCGCATCATCGTCATGGGCGGCGGGACGATCGTCGGGGAGTTGCAGAAGGATGAATTCTCCCAAACGCGCATCCTGGAAATGGCCTCCAGCAAGCTCTCCAAGAAGGAGTAGGAAAAGATGAAAAACAACAGTATTGCCCTCTGGCTCCTGGATTACGGCATCGTTGCCATCCTGGTTATCCTCATCGCCTTCTTCGGCACACAGTCGTCGAACTTCCTGAAGGCCTCGACCATGCTCACCATTCTCAAGCAGGTCTCCATCATCGGGATCATCTCCGTCGGCATGGGCTTCGTCATCCTTACGGCGGGCATCGACCTTTCCGTCGGTTCCGTGGCCTGCGTCACCAGCGTGACCGCGGCGATTTTCATGAAGTCCGGCGCACCCATCCCTGTCGCCTGCCTCGGCGCGGTGATCCTGGCCACCGTCTACGGCTGCATCAGCGGCCTCCTGGTGACTACCCTCAGCATGTCGCCGCTTATCGCCACCCTGGGCATGATGACGTCATTGCGCGGGGCGGCGTTCATCATTACGGGCGGGCTGCCCGTTTTCGGTTTCAACCCGAATTTCGCCAAATTCGCCGCAGGGTCGTTGTGGCAAATTCCCTATCCCGTCATCCTCATGCTTGTCGTGTTCGCCATAGGCATTTTCATCCTCGAGCGCACAATCTTCGGCCGCTACATTTACGGCGTCGGCGGCAACGAGGAGGCGTCCCGCCTTTCCGGCGTCCGCGTCAAGCGCCTCAAGATCATCGCCTACACGATCAGCGGCTTCCTCTCCGGCATCGCCGGCCTCGTCCTCCTCTCCCGCACCAACAGCGGCCAGCCGTCGTCCGGCAGCGGCTATGAGATGGACGCCATCACCGCCGTGGTCCTCGGCGGCATCGGATTGTCGGGCGGCGAAGGACGCCTGCCGCTGGTTGTCGTCGGCGTCCTCATCATGGGCGTCCTGGCGACCGGTATGTTGATGTGCAATATCAACGATTATGTCCAGCAGCTGGTCAAGGGCCTTGTCCTCATCGTGGCTGTCGGCTTCTCCAACCTTTCCAGCAAGGCCCGCGCCAACATCATGTCCAAGGCCTGAATAGAGAAGGAACCCGTAATGAAGAAATACACCATAGGAGTCGATTTCGGCACTCTTTCGGGGCGTTGCGTCGTCGTCGACGTGGAAAACGGCGAAGAGGCGGGGACTGCGGTCGTCGACTACCCGCACGGCGTCATCGACGCGAAGATGCCCAATGGCGCGGCACTGCCGCCGGACACCGCGCTGCAGCATCCCCGCGATTACCTATTGGTTCTCGAAAAGGCCATCCCGGAAGCGATGCGTGCGGCGGGGGTGAAGCCGGAGCAGATCGCCGGCATCGGCATCGACGCGACCTCATGCACCCTCATCCCCACCCTCCTGGACGGGACGCCCCTGTGCTTCCTTCCGGAACTGGCGGACAATCCCCATGCCTATACGAAATTATGGAAACACCACTCGGCGCAGGACGAGGCCGACAAACTCAACGACATCGCCGCCGCCAGGGGGGAAGCGTTTCTCCAGGATTACGGCGGGAAAATATCCAGTGAATGGCTGTTCCCGAAATTATGGCAAATCCTCGACGAAGCGCCGGAGGTCTACGACCGACTCGAGTGTTTTGTCGAACTCACCGACTGGGCGACCTGGCAACTGTGCGGTGTATTGACCCGCAACAGCAGTTCCGCCGGGTTCAAGGCGATATGGAGCGAGAAGCGCGGTTTTCCGTCAAAGGATTTCCTCAAGGCGCTTGATCCGCGGCTGGAGAACGCGGTCGCGGAAAAACTGCCGGGACAGATCCGGACGATCGGCGGCAGGGCGGGGGTGGTGACGGAGGAGGCTTCGCGCCTGACCGGGCTTTTGCCGGGAACGCCGGTGGCGGTGGCGCATCTGGACGCGGCCGGCGCACTCCCGGGGGCAGGGATAACCAGGCCGGGAACCATGCTTGCCATCATCGGCACTTCCACCTGCAACGAAATCATTTGGGAGGAAGATGTCTTTGTCCCGGGTATTTGCGGCAAGGTCAAGGACTCGCTTCTCCCCGGAAAAATTGGTTACGAGTCGGGGCAAAGCTGCGTCGGCGACCACTTCCAGTGGTTTGTGGACAACTGCGTCCCGGCCGACTATGTCGCTGCCGCGGAGAGGGCGGGGAAAAACATCCACGCCTATCTTACCGACCTTGCGGCGCAAAAGCTGCCGGGGGAATCGGGGCTGGTTGCACTGGACTGGTGGAACGGCAACCGTTCCGTTCTGGTGGACGGCAAACTTTCCGGCGTCCTCCTGGGCTGCACCTTGCAAACAAAGCCGGAGGATATCTACCGGGCGCTTGTCGAGGCGACGGCCTACGGCATGCGGAAAATCGTCGAGACGCACGAAGAAAGCGGCGTCCTCATCGATACGCTGGTGATGTGCGGCGGCATCGCCCGCAAAAACGCCTTCGCCATGCAGGTCTACGCCAGTGTCATCGGCAAGGACGTGCACATCGCCGGATCGAGCCAGAATCCCGCCCTGTCGTCGGCAATTTGGGCGGCTGTGGCGGCGGGCAAGGAACATGGCGGCTACGACGACCTGGACGCGGCGGTCAAAGCCATGGCCAATGTCACCGACCTCGTCTATCATCCCGACCCGGACGCAAAGCAGGTCTACGACCTATTGTACAAGGAATACGAGACGCTCCACGACTATTTCGGCCGTGGCGTAAACGACGCCATGAAACGCCTGAAAACAATCACCGAGAAACAGATGGCGGCTGCAGCCGCAACGAACAGCAGGAGAAAGCAATGAAACTACAAAAACTTCGCGAAGAAGTCTTGGCCGCCAACCTCGACCTGGTCACCAAGGATCTGGTCATTTCCACCTGGGGCAACGTATCTGGTTACGACCCGGAGACGGGGCTTGTCGCCATCAAGGCCTCAGGCGTCGGCTACAGCGGCATGACCGCCGAGCACATGACCGTTGTCGACCTGGACGGCAACATCGTCGACGGTAAATACCGTCCCTCCACCGACACGGCCACCCACTTGCTGATCTACCGCGCCTATGCGGACAAAGGCGTTCACGGCGTGGTGCACACCCATTCGCAATACGCCACCATCTGGGCGCAATGGGGCCGCAGCATCCCCTGCTACGGGACGACGCACGCCGACTATTTCTACGGCGACATTCCCACGACCCGCCTGATGACGGACGAGGAGATCAACGGCGAATACGAAAAGAACACCGGCGACGTCATCCTCGAAACGATGAAGGACAGGGATTGCCATTCGACCAGCGCCGTGTTGGTCCACAGCCACGGGCCTTTCGCATGGGGCAAAACCCCGGCGGAATCGGTCCTGCACGCGCAGGTCCTGGAATATGTGGCCAAGATGGCCCTGAGCAACCATATCGCATCGGCGGGAACCTGTGCCGGCATACAGCAGGTGCTGGCGGACAAGCATTATAACCGTAAATTCGGTCCCGGTTCGTACTACGGGCAGAACTAGCGATGGCTTCCCTTTCCGTATCCGCCTTCGCCGCCGATACGGCGCATACTGCGCGGGATATCCGGCGGGCGCAGGAGGCTGGGGCGGATGCGCTGCATATAGACGTCATGGACGGCCATTTCGTCACGCTCATGGGGCTGAGCGTCTCATGGCTGGAGGCGATGCGGCAATACATCAGCGTGCCGCTCGACGTCCATCTCATGACCGTGAATCCCGAGCGCTTTATTCCGCAGTTCGCGCTGCCGGGCGTAAAGTCCATGGTTTTCCACCTTGAAGGGCGGACGCGTGCGGAAAACAGGGGCGCGCTTGCCTTGATTGGGAAGACGGGCATCAAAAAGGGGCTGGCCGTATCCCCGGCCACGCCCCTGGAGGAGGTCCGTCCGTATCTCGCCGAAATGGACGAGCTTCTGCTGATGAGTTCACAGCCCGGACAACCTGGTTCGAAGTTCGAGCCGGACACGATGGAACGGGTCCGCGCCCTGCGGCACATGGTCGAGGCGGGTGATTATCCCCTGCGGATCTCCGTCGACGGAGGCCTCACCGAGGAACTGGCCCATGAGTGTCTGGACAATGGCGCGGACAATATCATCATGGGGCGGGCTTTTTTCCAGCAAAGCTGCGGCGAAATAGCCTACGCCATTCACAGCCACACTTTCGCCGCACTAGAGTAGCGATAGAGCATCTTGTCATTTCCCACGACTCAGGCAATTGAGCAATGCCGGAATAATTTCCAATTCCACTTCCTAAAAAGGCCTTTCCATGCGGGAGGCTCTTTTAAATTCGACCATAGAACCCGGAATCTCCCGCAGACGTTTCAAACTCCGCAGGTTTTCAGGCCGCCAAAACTCTCCTTTCATCGCAATTCCCTCATTGTCCGAAGAGCTATGACCTCGGCCTTGTCCCGCAGGTTTATCTCGGGCAATAACCCTTCCCGAAAGCCTTGATATATGGTAATAGCGGATTCCAGCGCGTTCCAGAGCGATTCTCGGTCGTGGCCCGCCAGCGTGGTCGCCAACGCCTTGGCCAGTTCCGGAGCCTTGGCCTCAAGACGGCGTACTCCTACCGAGGACAAGCCCAAGCGCATCAAGCCAAGCGGCGCAAGTACGGTTACACGCAGAAAAGACAACCCCTCAATGGCCTCGAACAATTCGCCGCGGGCGATTTTTCCGGCAAGATAATGGACCCAGACCCAAAACCGATCCTCGATCCACTGGACATCCGGCGCAGGATAGCTTCCTTCCCGTTGACGGATCACAGCCTCCATGCGGCCTTCCCGATCCCAGACCATCACGGGATTATCGACCACCGGAGTGGCTTCGGCCAATGGCACGAATTTCAAATCCACATGCAGCGCCGGATCGTCATAGAGGCATACCAATAGCCTGGGCTCGCCTACATGTTCTCCGGTGAATGCAGCAGCCAGGTTCCCCAGCGATCGGGCAATAGCACCCCGCTCCACCAGCACCTCTTCTATGAACCGGGGCTCGACGGCAACTACCAGATCCACATCGCTGAACTCGTCCGCGCGGGCTTCGGCCAACGAACCGGCGACCGCCATCCCCACCATGCGTTCATCCTTTCGCAGCACCACGGCCGCATTTCTCAGGAATTGCGCATGGAGAGGCGGAATGCCGTCGTATTGAAAGGTGCCCATAGTTCTCCTATTCCGATTAGGTGGAAATTGCATAACATTCACTCATGCACGGAGACCGCCTTGTTTGCAGGCAACCAACCCGAAATTCCTGCCGACGTTTTTACATAGAGCCATTCAAAGACGATTCTTTGGAGCTCCACAATTTCGCCTTTGGCGAGGACGACTTCGGTTGGGTCGTAATCCTCAGTCAATTTCCCGTCCGCAACGCAAACATCCGGGACAAACGTCTCCACATTATCGATTGAGCAAGCCATCCAGTGCAGGAACTCTTCGCACGGCTCGATGTTCTCAACAGCAGTTCCTTTGGGAAAAACAGGAAAATTGCCTTCCCCGTCGTGATTATCCGTTATAATTAGTTTCATTCTTTGTTATCCTGACTGTTTATGACCGCTACAATTAAAATCGCCAAAACACGAGAACCGAAACCTGAGTCTGTTTGTAATGTTCAACCACAAATTGGTCAAGAAACTAAATGTCAAAGAGCAGGGGGAGTAGGTAGGTATTATTTCTTAATCACGCAGTTCACAGCTACCGGAAAGGAAACAGGCCAATGAATAGAATCAACGTCATATGCCTTGGCGTGCGGGATATTGTGAAGGCCAGAGCATTTTACCGAGACGGCCTTGGCTTTACCACGCCAAGCAGAGAGGACAACCCGGAGGTGGTCTTTTTTAGTAACGGCGGCACCAAGCTCGAATTGTACCCGCTTGAAGGTCTGGCAAAGGACATCAACGAAAGTAGCCCGCCGGCGACCGGCAACGGATTCGGCGGCATAACGCTTGCCTTCAACGCCAAAACCGGGGAGGAAGTCGACGCCATTTTCGCCAAAATCGAGGACCTTGGCGGCAAAATCGCCAAACGTCCGGAAAAGGCTCTTTGGGGCGGCTATAGCGGCTATATCCAGGATCTGGACGGATACTATTGGGAGATCGCTTACTGGGATGGCTGGCGTTTCGACTCGAACGACATGCTGGTTATTGATGACCAGCTTCTTGTCGAGTAATAATACTCTGTACCCTGTCGCCTATTGTTGAAAAAAACTGAAAACGGTCGCAAATGCCGAATGCATTTTTCAAAAACAAAAAACTGCTTCCGGAGAAACTGCTTCCATTCGGTTTCACCAGGAACAAGGGCGCCTATACATATGCCACGGATATTGTGGAGGGGCAATTTCGCATGTCCGTCATTGTGACGAAGAACGGCCAAGTGGATGCAACAGTAATCGATCCCGAATCGAAGGGTGAGTATGTACTGCACCGCGCATCGGGAGCGTGCGGCGCATTTGTCAATTCGGTAAGAACCGAGTATGAGCGAGTACTCGGGGATATCTCCGAAAAGTGTTTTGAGGCGGATGTTTTCAAAAGCGAACATGCGCGAAAAATCATCCGGTACGTCCGAAAGATATATAATGACGAGTTGGAGTTTTTGTGGCGGCGCTTTCCTGACAATGCGATTTTCAGGCGACGGGACAACGCAAAATGGTATGCCGCATTATTGACAGTAAAGAAGGAAAAGTTGGGGCTGCCGGGAGACGGCTTTCTTGAAGTCATCGATTTGCGGATGACGCCGGAGGAAATCGATGTTTTGGTGGATGGCAAAAGATTCTTCCCGGGCTATCACATGAACAAAAAACACTGGTTGACGATTTGCCTGGATGGTTCCGTCTCGGTTGATGAAATCTCTCCACGGATCGACGCGAGCTATGCATTGGCGGCGAAAAAAAGATAGCCTGTAATTAGCGATGGGAACGGAT
The DNA here is from genome assembly GCA_036745875.1 of Planctomycetota bacterium. Lineage (GTDB taxonomy): Bacteria > Planctomycetota > SZUA-567 > SZUA-567 > SZUA-567 > DAIOFH01. Next base: position 42,800 of record DAIOFH010000011.1, read on the forward strand.
CGGTATTTCTTCAGTTGCTTTTGACCGCGCAAAGCGTATAGGAAAGAGGCAACCGACTGCGGTCTTTGGCAAGTTGCCATTCGCCATTTTTCAGATCGACCATCTGCCCCGGCAAGGCTTCCCAGGGAACGCTGTCGTGCTCATTGAAAAGACGTATCTCCATCCGGTGGGCAAGCAGTGCCGTGAAGATTTCCCCCATGCCATGGTTCCATTCATGCGTAACGGTCGAATGAACCCGGGAATCTGTTTCAACGTATGTTGTCCCGTCATTGAAGACAAGGGGCTCCTGCTGTTCAAAGTACGGATATTTGACCACCAGCGCATCGCGTTCGTTTTCGTCCAGGCTCCAAAGAATCGGATGCGCCTCGCGTATGAACAGGCGTCCGCCGGGGCGTAGGAGGCTTGATACCGTTTGCGCCCAGAGGTCTATGCTCGGCAACCAGCATAATGCGCCTATGCCGGTGTAGACAAAATCGAACAAGCGCGGCGCAACGGCGTTTGCCGCGTTGTAAACCTCCCCTTCGACGAATTCGGCGGGAGTGCCGCATTTTTCACTGAGCAGGCAGGCCTGGGCGATGGATGACGATGAAAAATCCAACCCGGTCATGATGCCGCCCAATCGAGCGAGAGATACGGTATCCGTGCCGATGTGGCATTGCAGGTGAATTCCGCGTTGTCCCGAGATATCCCCCAAGAGCGGCCGGTCAAAGCGCACAACGTCGGAAATATACCCACTGTCGTCGATAAAGGATGCGAGAGCATATTCCCTGGACGCCGCATGCAACGGGGCGCGCTCATCCCAATTGGCTCTGTTGAGCTTGATATAGTCGGTCATATGCTCCCGCTGTCGGCAAGGCGCTTGCCAGGAAACTTATACGGTTTGCGTTACTTTGGTCACTGACACTTCAATCACGCAATTTGCCCAATCGAACCGCGCATGCATCATGTCGAACTCCGTGCCTTCCCTTATGACGCGGGCGGTGCCTTCCACCAGAAACCCGGCGCCAGGTCCGAATTTTCCCATGACTTCCTTGCTGCCAATAATCATTTTGACGCGACTGTTGGCTTTGATGTTGTCCTGGGTGGTTTTCATTCCCAGCACGGGTATAAGGAATTTGCCGTCCTCGGTCCTGTGGATGTAACTGTTCCATGTTGCTGCCAGATGCGGCTCGTCGCCGCCCCAGGTCATAATAGGGGCGACACCTTCTTTACCGAGAGTTTCCAGAAAATTATCAGTGAACATTGTCTTCAATCTCCCAATGGGGCCGTGTCCCCTCTGAGTAATTATTATCTTAACTCGATTCGTTAATCAACAGCTTTTGGGGTTGACCACATAAATGTGAAGAAATACCTTGCAGGAATGCAGCGCCATAACCGTGGAAAAATGAAGATTCTCGTGTCGTAAGGCTTTTCAATAGTTCTTTCCGAGCACTTTGTTCGAAGGGTCGCTTATGACTTTTTCGTGGTGAAAGTAGTCGCAATACCTGACGCCGTTCGTTTCGCAATAGGAACGGATGGCATTTTCCATTCGGGTAATTTCCGTGCGGTCGCCGTGGTTGTAGAGCCTGTCGTAGGAGGGGAACGCCTCCGGATATTTCTCACGTACATAATCCATGACGGCACGTTTGTAGCTGCCGCGGAGGTTCAGGTCCTCGAACCAGTATTCCCCTATATACTCGCGCGATTCTTCAATAATAGCCTGCCAATCGGTAATATGAAGGAAAATCGGCGACATGAACAATATGGTATATATGCCGTGTGCATGCAGCGTCTTCAGCGTCGCCAGCCGTTCCGCAACACTGCCGGCGCAATCCATATCCCCGCGGAAGCCATCATCCAGGGTATTGACCGACATGGCCACGCTTACATTCTCCATCTTCCGGTACAGATCCATGTCGCGCAATACCAATGCGCTTTTGGTGGAGACTTGCAGGATGCATTCCGCATTCACCAATTGCTCGAGAATGGAACGCGTTATCCCATACTTTTTCTCGTAGGGGTTGTAACAGTCGGTGACGGTGGACATGAACACGTTTTTGCCGCATATCTTTTTCAGGTCGATTGGTTTTTCACAATGCTTGATATCGATGAACTCGCCCCATGGCTCCGGATGATTGGTAAAGCGCTTCATGAAGGAGGCATAGCAATACGTGCAGGCATGAGGACACCCGATATACGGATTGATGGCGAATGAGCCGATTTTGGATGCGGTCAGGTAATCCTTGACCTGTTTTTCCCGAACGATCATCGTTTTGCCTTCATGGTCTTCTGCTCCCCGGCCTGCAGGATGTCGGTGTCTTCCACATGCCCCAGGAGAAGCGGCGAGTTGCCGTCATGCAGCTTGTAGTTTTCCCTGGCCTTGGCCGGGGACTTGTTGGCATAACAATATTTGCATCCGTTGAGGCAGGTGTCGTACGCCCCGATGTCACGGCTCTCGATGCAATGGCAGCCCTGCCGCATCCCCTTGTGCTTGAGCTTGCGGAAGGATAGGTCGTTGGCCTTGCCAAGCATGTCCAGAGTCATGCATCCGGAACTGGCGATGGAGTACCGGGAAAAGTCGCCGTTGGTGCCGCACGTCTGGAGATGGATGCCGTGTTTTTTCGCTGTGCGGCCAAACCCCTCCGCCAATGCATCCATATCCTCGACGGCAAGCGGGATGATCTCCGGCATGTTGACTTCCAGCTTCTTGTACATCTCGACGAAGCTGAAAATGCAACGGTCCACCTTCCCCGCAATCCGTGATGCCATGCGTTCGAACGTATCATGATGCCGTTCGACGGTGTATTTTTCCGTCAGGAGTACCGGGTCGTATCTCCATGCTATTTTCTCCTTGCCCACGATTGCGGCGAGCGACAACAACGTATCGATGCTTTTTTCAATGGAGGGGACGCCTGGTTCCACGTCCTTGCCATAGGCGCTGATCGTATAGTGGCAGTAAATGGCGAATCGTTCCGCGATTTTGCCGATATGCGGCAGTATCGGGGCAAAATCCTTGGAGCAGAAGACAACGCAATCCACCTTGTCAGGAGTCAGCTCATAGCGGGTCACCTTGTTGGGAAAGAGTGGATTACGCGAAAGGACATACCCCTCCTCGAATCGTTTCAAAAGCCAAGGACAATAATACCGAACTGTATCGGTCCTGCCGCCGGTATTGATGATCATGAAGGTTCCCTCCGCCATGCGCCTTACGCTTCTTTTCGACTTGACATTATACAGCGGCTGCATTATATCATCAAATGATGATATAATGCAAGATAAATCCCGGAATGCGGAAAAGGGACGACGATGAGCGAAGACAAGGAAAGCCGCCCGGCGCGCGGCCGGCGCAGGGCAGGTGAGCCGTCGGGGCGCGAGATGCTTGTGCGTTCGGCGCTCAAATTGTTCGCCCGGCACGGGTACGAGGGCGCGTCGCTTCGGGCGATAGCCTCGGAGGCGGGGGTGGATATGGCGCTTGCCGCACGGCTGTTCGGGCCGAAGGAAAAATTGTGGTCCGCCGTCATCGGGCATTTGCGCCAGTCACAGGCGGAATACAAGTATGCCTTGCAGCAGTTCGTGACGATCAAGGATTCGGATCCGAGGCGGGCCTTCTGCGGCATGCTCGAACTGTTTGCAAAGGCCAGTGTTGAGCAGCCGGACTTGATAGGCTTCCTACTCCAGGAGGCCAACAACCCTGGCGAACGTCAGGACGTCGTTGTGAAATATCTTGTCGCCCCGTTCCGGCTTGACTGCGAACCGATAATCGCAAGCTGCATTGAGGCCGGCATTCTCAGAGGGAAAAAGGTGGGGGTGGTGTTCGGTATGATATCAGCGTCGGTGATTCTCCCGCTTGCCATGCCCCAGCTCTGCGGGCGAAAAGCAGGTTCTCGCAGACGGCTCGGCGGCGAGGTCGTGGATGAGGCCAAATTGCTTTTGCTGTGCGACGGGTAAGTTCAACCACGGCATCTCAGCATCCCTGCGATTCGAATAGTGAATAAGACAGGACGATTCACTAAATTTTCCGCGCCTGTTAGGCAAATTCGTTCCACACCCTCTAGTTTTTTCGAAAAACCACGTAAGACTATCGAGGGAAAGAGGTATGTAGCCAGATACATGTATCTAGCTACATATTAAACGGAGATCGACCATGATGAGCCGCGAACGTGAAATCGGTATGACAATCAAGCAGCTGTCGAACTTTTATACCCGCTTCATGGACAAGGCGAGAAAGAACGCGAATCGTAAAGTCGGGTCAAAAGACGAATCCATCACCCGGTTGCAGGGCTGGATCATCGACTATCTCTACGTCACCGCCGAGCCTGTTTTTCAAAAGGATATCGAGACGGAGTTCAGCATACGCCATTCGACCGTGTCGAAAACGTTGAAACATATGGAGGAAGCGGGACTCGTCCTACGCACAATCCGGGACGGCGACGCCAGGTACAAACTGATTTCCCTGACCGAAAGCGCCAAACGCAACCATCCGCTTGCCGCGGCCGAATTTCTTCGCGCGGAAGAGAAGGCGACCGAGGGCATACGTCGGAAGGATTTGGATACTTTCCTTTCGGTGGCGGGGAAAATAATAAAAAATTTGGAAAAGTAGGAACGCACACCGTTTTGCAAATGCACTCGCATTCGGACGGAATGGAAAACTGTTACTTTGCTTTTTCCGTGCGTATTTAGTTTACTATGACAACAGGAGATGGTATGAAAGACGAGTGAGTTCATCTGGTTTTCCGTATGTCGAT